>CAIMEI010000147.1 GCA_903839955.1 Candidatus Falkowiibacteriota bacterium
AGATCCGGCAATTTCCAATGAGTACGACATCGTTTTTAACGCCTGTTGTTCCGATATCAATCTGGCTAATCCGAAGAATCGGCAGGTTAAAAAAATCATGAATTATTTTGTGGAGAAAATAAAAATCTCTACTATTGAAGAGATTGGTGAAATTTCTTCCATGATTGATAAGCTTGATATGTATGGTGAAAGAAATCGCGCCTTGGCGGTGCTTTTTAAAAAAGCCATTAAAAAAATGACGGCGGCGCACTTAAGCGGGACAATCATTGCTGGAATTCAGGCTCGCGCTCAAACCTTTGGCCTGATGGAAGAAAAAGAATTTGCTGGTCGCTCAGTAATCTGCGAAGCGCTGATGTTTATTCCGGATAGAAGCCTGGCTCTCGGCCTGGTTAAACTTTTGAAAGAAAGAGCAGCCGTGGAAGGCGGCGATTCCCACGGTGTTTTTGTGGCATTTGAAATAAATAAACTTATTTCTGAATTTTTTCAAGAAATTAACATTTAACAACATTGGCCATGAAAACAAGCACAATTATTTTTTGGCTGGTAGTTTTACTAATCAGCGCAATTATTATTGCGGTCCGCAGTATTTTGCAGGCCAGGAAAATGAGAGAAAGTTTATTCCAGACCAAACAACAGCTTGATCTGTTGAAGGCGATTACGGACAATGCTCCGACTCAACTGAAAGACATGCTTTTGATAATCTATGTAACTCCGAAAAGTCTAGTGGATTCCAGCAGTGGTTTTCCGCGGCGGATTGAAAAATTTTTCCGCCGGCAGATTATTGAAGACGGCAGTCCACTAAGCGCCATTGGTTCCACGAAGAGAGAAATTGACCACTATAGTTTGTTCTATCAAGGGGTTTATTCGAAAAAAACTCTTGGTGAAATCCGCGATTACCTTAGCAATTTACTAGAAGAAGCGGTGCTCGGCATCAAGGAGGAGGGTTTAGCGCAGATTATTGTTGTGGGAGTAATGGCAAAATGCATGCTTGCCCCCGACCTGGAAAAGGTTGATTTAGAAAATTACCAAAACGGCATGAATATTGCCATGTTGGCTTTATCTGAATACGGAGTCCATGGACAGGAGACTTTGGAAAATAATTTTCGGTCCCTGATTCAAGAATCTCCGTTAGTGAAAGCCAAGCTTGAGGCTGAAAAAGAACTTATTTTCAATAAGTATTATCCACCACAGTAAGCATCTTACGCGCAGAATTTCAAAAGGCGACCCTAAACGGCCGCCTTTTTCATAGCAAATTGCCTTATTTTTAGCCAAAAATAGCCTTAGTATTGACTTACTATTAATATTATGATAAATTGGCTAGTCAAACAGCGCTCCTTGAAAAACAAGTTTAAAGTTGAACTAAGAAAAAAATCCAGCTGGCTCGCTAGGTGGATTTTGGCTTAGTTTAATTAATAATAACTTAATATAATAAAAAATGGATCAAACAGGAGAAATAATTATTTTGGTTTTGGCGATCGGAGCTATCGCTTATTGGATATTTTGGCTGTATCGCCAGATTTCGCGAAAGAATAAGAAAGTAATTTTTCGCAACACAGAAATAGAGAAGAACTTAGAGAAAATTAGCGGGCTACTAACAAGGATTACCAATCTTGAGGATGAGAAGATGTATCTTCTGCGCCAATTTAGATTTTTGGAGGGACTTACCACGAAAGAGGTCTTGATCAATTTAATTGAGATGTCCAAGCACTTGAACGTTTCAATTTTTGACGAATTGGAAAGGCAAGTCGACCAGTACTTCATTGATGAGATCGCCAAGGCTAGAAGATTATCTTTTATTGCTGAGTGTCTTTTGGAACTTGAGAAAATCAAAGACGATTTTCGTCCCCATTATCTTAAATTCTATGGATCTTTAGAGAATGGCTTAGTGATGGCCGGTCCAGAAAAATTAGGAGATATGATAGCAGAAGCAATAATTTATTCGGCCAGAAATTACAATGACCCGAATAAGAAATTTTCTAATTTCCATGGCAAAATTGAGGCGGAGAAAATGGTGATCACCGTGGTAAGAAACCAAAGCTATACGGAGAAATTTCTCGCCGAAATATCTCTCAAAATCTTAAAGGAAAGGGATTCTTTGGATGAAGACCAGATACTTCTGGCGGAAGCTGAACTGGTAAGAATAAAAAGAAACTTTTAAATTCAAAAACAGAAGGAATGAATGCAGTAATAATTATTTCAGTGGCCGTGTTTTTGATTGCCGGCATTATTTATTTGGCAATTTTGCTCTCTAAGAGCAAAAAAGCACACGCAAAAACGAAGAGAGATTTAAAAACCTCCGAACAGAGATACTCAGTATTGCAAGACATTACTGAGGACGTTAATTTACTTAAATTTTTGGGAA
>CAIMEI010000148.1 GCA_903839955.1 Candidatus Falkowiibacteriota bacterium
TCCTTGGTTTTGATGTTTTCCATTTCTCCCTCCGTTTTTTCTTGATTAAAAAAAGAATTTTCGTTTAGCATATTTTTCTTTACTCTTAAATAATAACACAAAATGATGTATTATATAACCATAGCTAAATATTATAATAAAAACCATATGAAAAAAAGAGGAATGTTTTGGGTGTTCGTTGTGATGTTGGGGGTCTTGTTAATAAATTTTTTGCCCGCCAAAAACTCACTGGCTGCCAGCGGCGATTCGAAAGCCGCGGTGACTTTAAGCAAAAGCGTCCCCAGCGCCTTAGCCTACAGAGCAATTGTTAAAGTTAAGACCTACGCAAATGTTAATAATGATAACCTAGAAAAATCCGCTGAAGGCTCGGGTGTTATTATTAGCGCCACTGGCTTGGTCCTGACCAATGATCACGTCGTGTCTTTGCGTAGCGACTACAATAACGGCGAATACGCTACTTCTTACCAAATATGCTTATCACCAGATATCAGCACGGAACCATCGTGCGACTACCTAGCAAAACTAGTGGCTCGAGATGAAAACAAAGATGTCGCTTTATTGCAAATTGTCAGCTATCCAAAGGGGAAAGACTTGGTTGATTTTCCCTACCTTAATTTAAGCCAAACCGACTCAGTCAATATCAACGATACTATCACGGCGATTGGTTACCCTTCAATCGGCGGCGACACCGTTACTATCACCCAAGGCGTGGTCAGCGGCAAGGAAGATGAATTTGGCAATAAATGGCTAAAAACCGACGCCGCCAGCTCTTTTGGCAGCTCCGGCGGAGCGGCAATTAATGCCAATGGCGAAGTGATTGGCATCACCACGGCCGTCCACTCTGATGCCTCGGGAAAGCTCGGTTTTATCTTGAGCGCAGTTTCCTTGAATGACTGGATCAACCAAAATTTATCCTCTCCGGCTCAAGACAGTCCTCTATTTGATAGACTGGCAGCGCTAACTCACAAACAGGAAGTGCTGCAAACCAGTAATGACTTCGTGGAAACTTACCCGAATTTCAGCTTCAATAAACCGGATAGCTGGACCTTTCAAAGCCCCTCCGAAGACATGGTGAATGTCGCTGATAAGAGCGACCAAGATGGCGGCGATTTAACCATCAGGCTGCTTAAGGCGCCCTTACTTTTAGATAAGAGCTATGCCAAGCCGCTTTTGATGAGCTACATTAACGCAAACAACCTATCGTCGGTCGCCAAATTCAGCAAAGAGACTGACGTCAAAATCAGCGGCGTAGCGAGCAAGGCCATTGTTCTTTCCGTCAATGGTACCTTGTTCAAAAGTTATTTAATACCGCAAAAAGAATACCTCCTTTGGGTTACCTATCACTATGGCGAGAATGATAAAGACAAAACTTTGGTTGATAACATGATCAAGTCTTTAAGTCTCTCCGGCGGTGGCCCCAAATTTACAGAAACGCACAAATACACTAGTGTTTCGCCGAAATTTACTTTGAAAACTGACGCCTCCTGGCCAATAATGACTCAGGGCAATAAGATGATACCTGTAAAATTACAAAACAAAAACGTCAAAGAAGCTTTTGTGATGTATTCCCTGGAAAAGCTCGATGATACTAAAAATAAAATGAGCGCCAACGAGCTGCTGGCCGCCGCCAAAGATCGAACAAATTCCACCAATCAATTGTCGAGCTTGATTGATAGCAAATATGTCATTGAAAAAACCGGCACCAATTTCAAAATCAACAACACCGTCAAGGCAACATACTATATCGATGGCACCGAAAGAACGGTGAGCCAAAATAGCATTCTCGCTTTTGACCGCGACTATTACGTGAAAATCGGCGACACCCTAGTGGACATTAACTTGACGGTTTATACCAGCAACAAAGCAACTTTCAACAAGGCCGTCACGGAATTCAACAAAATGTTGCAAGGAATGACCCTAAAATAACCAAGTATCAGTAAACAAAACCAGAATTTAAAAAAGATTATCTGCCCAGGATAATCTTTTTTACAAGGCGCAATTATAAATAATTTGCCTAATAATAGCCAATTTCTCTCTGACTCCCGCTATTGACAAATGATATTTATTATGATAAAATTCTCTATTACCAAAATGGTAAATTATTTAACAATTTAAAGCATAAACAATGAAAAAAGTAATCATCATCGCCTCGAAGTGGGCCTTGATGCTCACTTTTTTATTTAACATCGGTTTCTTCTCGCTGCTCAAGCCAATCGGCAGTCTTCCCCCTGCGCCCCTCAAAGAAGATGGCGGCGCTGGAGATCATCAGTATTTGGTTCAGAAAATGGACCGCGCCAAACAGCTGGGGAAAAATTATGGCCCAGAAGAATATTTTGCCGATCTGACAGAAATCAAACTCAAGGAAAAGCAAAATTATTTTGACCGCCGTATCACCTCGGTGCACTTCTACATCAACGAACTCTTTGCCGTGTTTCAAGCCAATGAAATGGCAAGCCGCCAGTCAGTCGCTAAAAACGAGGACTTCATAAAGAGGGTGGAAAGCGCGCGAGACAAACACGAAGAAATCCTGGACCCCGGAAAACATCAAAGGGATTTGGCCCGTCAAAAAGAAATGGAACGCCCCGGCTATTGGCCGCACACCCTACTCAGTTGCTTGGCTTGGCTATTTAAGTTCTGGTGGCAAAAAATTCCCTACGGCTTGATTCTTCTGCTCCTTTGGCATTACCGGGAAACTAATAGCTTGAGGATGAAAAATCCCTTGAGCTTTCTGATTTGCCTAGCTCTCTACCCCGTCGTTATTCTGCGCACTTGGAAAAGAGCCTGGGATGTTCGAGCCCGAGAAACAGTCATGAAAATTGAGCTGAAACGCCGGGACTTGAGTCTCTTTTCACTCATTTCCGAAGACGAATTAGCCGACATTAAGCGGTTCGCACGGAGCAATTTAAAGCTGAGCGAGTATCGCGAGCATTTGGATAGGCGCGGCTTGGTCCGCCAGCAAGCTTTTTTGCCGGTACTGATTATTACCCTAGCCCTAATGATTATTCCAAAGAGTAATAGCTACGGTCATATTTGCGGCCACGATAATTTGGCAAAGTGCCAAGTGATGGTGAAAGCGCCGCCGGGAAATGTTCAGCTCAACTTGTCTCATGGACCGGTTGTCGCCGCCATCATCCCAGAAGTTCCGAAATTAATTCACTATGCGCCGCTAATTTTCCAGTTTCTCATCAA
>CAIMEI010000149.1 GCA_903839955.1 Candidatus Falkowiibacteriota bacterium
CGGCGAGAGTGTCGCCTACCGCGATACCGGAAACTTGAATAGTTGCTCCAGATTTGCGAATTTTGGCGCTAGTGGCGTCAATTGTGTATACCGTACCATTGGCGCCAGTGAGAGTAATGGAATTACCGTTAACCGCGGTCACCGGACCGGAAATGGCCGGCTGACCAAAACGTTGATGCTGGACATTGTTCGTGGCCGCTAAGGCTGGCACCGTAGCGACTAGAGCCAAAGCGGACAGTGAGCAAGCCACAATAAATTTTTTGGACATAAATTTGATGGTTAATTATTAAATTTTAACTAAGTGCGGCCGAGGAATTACGTCCCTAGCCATCCATCAAATAATACGCAAAGGACAGGCTTTTGTTTTATAAGTTGGCTAAATTTATTTCTGGCTTAATCTTGGCTAAATTTTCCGGGCTAGCCGCCACCCAAACGGCCTTCCAATCCGGCGCGTCAAGAATCACGATTTCTTCCTGCTGATAAATTTTGGAGTCGGAAAAATCAGCTTCATAGACAAAGCAGATTTCATGGCCCGCGTGGCCATTATAAGAAAAAATATTTTCCGAAGTTTCTAGGTGGCGGCAATTAATTAACTCCGCTCCCAGTTCTTCCCTGATTTCTCGCCGCAAGGCGCTCAGGGAATCCTCGCCGAATTCGATCCCGCCGCCCAGCAAGCGGTAAAAATCCGTGCCCGTTACTTTATTGCGGCCGGGAGTAACAAGCATCCGTCCTTCGTGTCGGATCAAGACCAGAACGAGCGGGCGAATTTCATTAGGTTTCATCGGCATATTTATTGGTTTTTATTTTTTACGCCAAACGGGATGTGGACTAGCGGAATATTATGCACATCGTCAAAATTTCTTTCTTGATCGTCAAAGTAAATATGGGGAGACAAGGTTTCGAGAATTTTTTTCTTGGGCGTGCCGCCGAGAAAAAAGGACTTGTCTATTTCCCCGCCCCAAGACTTGATAGTGTTAATCATCCGCTCGTGGGCCGGAGCATCGCGCGCCGTGATAAAAGCCAGATCCAAAATGCGGCGATAACTAGGGTCTTGTTTTTCTTTCTCCGACTCCAGGCCGCGCAGCATCATCAGCTGTTTGACGAAATTATTAATCGGACCAGGGTTGTGAGCTTTTTCTGAATTGGTGGTTTCGGAAAAATAAAATCCCAACAGGCCATCGCTCTCGTAAACTTTTTCCGCCTCATCGCTCGCCGCCACGCCGTCAAAGTCAAAAGCGATGCGCAGCTGCGAATCATCCTCTTCATCCTGAATTTCGGTCTTCACCACCCGGCCAGCCGGAAAACCAGCGGCAATGGCACTCCTCACGTCCTCTTCGTTGGCCGAAAGAAATAAGGAGGCGCCAAAGGCCGGAATGTATTTGTAGGGCGTTTCGCCGCGGAAAAAGGCGGCCTTGTGGATATTTAAGCCGTAACTGCTGATTGATTTGAACACCCGCTGGCCAGTTTCGTGGCTATTACGCGACAAAAGAATCACCTCCACCGGCTTGATGTCCGGGAAAGCCTCGTTGAGAGTGAGCAGACGCTTCACAAAAGGAAAGGCCACGCCGCGGCCCAGAACCGTGGCCAAATTTTCTTGCTGAAATTTTTGATATTCTTCCTCGCCACGCTCCTGAAAAACGCGGTCCGAGTCCGACAGGTCAAACAAGGCGCTGGAGGCGATGGCGATTATTATTTTGGGGAAATCATGGGTGGACATACTTTTAATACTAATCTTTTTTTAATAAGATTTTTTCGGCTTCTTGATAAACTTTTTCCAGCTCGGCCACAATCGGATTATCCAGACGCTCTTTGAGCAGCTTAACAACTTCTTCATAAAGCCAGAGCTTCTTCTCTTTGGGGGCATGAAAAACATCCCAAAGCGCCTCGCCCTTTTCTTGATAAGCATCCATCATGGATTGCAAATTGTGGATCTTGTCGGCCGCGCAAATCAAGAGCGCCTCGTCGCTGTCCTCCTCTAGGGTGTTGAGATATTTTTGTTTGCGCTCCAGCCAGGTGCTTGCCCCATCCTCTTCGACGTTGGGATTCTTGTCTTCACTCACTCCTTTCACCAAGCGCGCCACTTTTTCGCCGCAATCACGCACTAAATCCTGAAAATAGTAGTCGGGAACATCCTCCAGGGAATCATGCAGTAGCCCGGCAATAACCACGTCTTCATCGTCGGTATAGTTGCTCAAAATCCAAGCCACCGCAAAGGGATGGCTGATAAAGGGCAAATTCAAATCGCCTTTGCGCACC
>CAIMEI010000150.1 GCA_903839955.1 Candidatus Falkowiibacteriota bacterium
ATTATTTTTTATTCCATTTTTTATGTTTAAACGCGCCATTTTGTACATCTGGGAGCTCCTTAAGGTCGCGATCATCACGATTGCGATTATCGTGCCGATCCGTTATTTTTTGATTATCCCTTTTTATGTCCAAGGCGACTCCATGATTCCTAATTTTCACAACCGAGAATATTTGATTGTGGACGAAATTTCTTATCGCTTCCGCGAACCGCAGCGCGGGGAAATCATTGTTTTCCGCTACCCGAAAAATCCCCAGGAATATTTCATCAAGCGTGTCATCGGTTTGCCTGGTGAAACCGTGGAGGTGAAAGACAGCTCAATCTATATTTACAATCAAGCTCACCCAGAAGGCTTCAAGTTAGACGAAAGCTATTTGCCGGACAACACTGAGACCCTGACTAACAACAATTCTTCGGAGGAAAAATGGACAGTTGGCGATAAGCAGTATTTTGTTTGCGGCGATAATCGTATGAATTCCATGGACTCCCGTGTTTTTGGGCCGATTGACAAAAGTTTTGTGGTCGGTAAAGTGTTATTGCGCGGTTTGCCTTTGAATAAGATTACTTTATTTAATCAAGCGCCTAAATACTAAAAATATGCAAAATCCCAAAGAAAAGGCCAAAATTCAAAAAGTCCACCAGCCGGCCGCCAAGCCGGAGCTGGCCAAAGTGCCGGTGAGACGGAGCAGTAAAACCTATATCCGCATGTTCGGTATGAAGGATTGTTCGGTCGCGGACAGTCAGTATTTTGATATTGCCCGCCGCAAGGCCGAGGAGCTTTGCGCCTGTTATGGCTTTGAGCACCTGGAAACGCCGATTTTGGAAAACATTGACCTCTACAAAAAGAGTGCCCGCAAAGCCAATGAAAAAGAGCTTTATGCTTTATTGGGAGAAAAGAATGAACGGATGTGCCTGCGCCCCGAATTGACTCAAGGCATGGTCCGCCACTACATCGAACAAAAAATGGACGAAATAGAAGCTCCTTTCAGGGCCTTTTCCATTGGTCCAGTTTTTCGCAACGAGAAGCTGCAGAGCAATTCTCAGCGCCAATTCACTCAGTTTGATGTGGAAATTTTGAAAGACAAGAAGCCAATTGCCGAAGCGATGGCAATTAGTTTGGCTTATCACTTTTTTAAGGATTTGGGCATTGAAATCCAGGTGCAAATCAATAGTTTGGGCGGATCCGAATGCCGCAAGGAATATAGCCACAAACTAGCCGGTTTTTATCGCGAACGCGGCCGCCGCTCCAAAGTTTGCCACCACTGTAAGAAAAATTTGTTAAAGAATATCTTGAGCCTTTTGGATTGCAAAGAAGAATCTTGTGTCAAACTGCGCGAGGAAGCGCCGCAAATCGCTGATTTTTGGTCCGAAGAGAGCCGCGATCATTTCAAAAAAGTCTGTGAATACTTGGATGAATTAGATATTCCCTATAATTTCAACCCTTTCTTGGTGCGCGGCCTGAACTATTATAACGATACCGTTTTTGAAATTTGGCCCCTGAATGACGCCGGTCTCGCTCAAGGTAAATATTCCCTGGCAGGCGGCGGCCGTTATGATTATCTGGTGGAAAGCATGGGCGGCAAGCCCTCGTCAGCGGTCGGTTTGGCCATTGGCCTCGAAAGAACGGCCAGCAAAATGCGTGATCGCCATTATCCGCTGCCGGGTGCTGAGGACAATCTGGTCTTTATTGCCCAGCTAAGCGATGCCGCCAAGCTCAAATCTTTGCAATTATTCGATGAATTACGCCAGGCCGGTTTCAAGATCCGCCAGTCTTTCTCCACGGACAGCCTGAAAACTCAAATGGAAGAGGCGGTGCGGGTGAAGGCGAAAATTTCTTTAATCATGGGCAAAAAAGAGGTAATGGACGAAACAATTTTGATGCGTGATATGGATTCGACTGTCCAGGAAATCGTGCCGGTGAAGAAAATTAAGGAAAAACTTGCAAAAAAGATTGATTTAGGCAATAATGAAAGCAAGTTAATTAATGTTATCAAACACATTTAGAAAGGGAGGTGGATTTTATGGCTGATTTTAAACGAAAACCCGGTGAAAGTTTTGAAAGTTTCTTGAGAAAATTCAAGAAAGGCTTGAAGAATAGTAAAAGACTGGAAAAAGCTCGTTCCATTCAACACTTGAAACCGAAGAAAAACAAGCGCCAATTGAAAATTTCTGCTTTGACAAGCATGAAGCTTAGCAAAGAAAAGCAATTTTTGCGCAAAACCGGCAAATTGCCGGAAGACCAGATGAATAACAACCGTTAATCATTAGTTTTTGAGATATATAAAAAGAGCCGCGTCAAACGCGGTTCTTTTTTGGTTTAGTTAAACTGCTAGCGCTCGTAAAACTTTCAAAAGCTTGATTTATATATTTTCGCCACAAAACAAAACCGCAAGATAAAAATATATAAATCAAGATTTATTCCCAATCCCCGGAATATATTTTTTGAAGCTTTCAAAGGTGGATTTTTTGGCGTATTGCTTGATGGCGTCGCGGGCCTTTTTGGTTTTGGCGAATTTCAACCAATCCCTGCTGGGATGCATTTTGTTTTTTTCAGTGATGATTTCCACGACGTCGCTGTTTTTTAATTCCTGATCAAGGCGGACTATTTCCTCGTTGACGATGGCGCGGACGGCACTGTTGCCCACTTTGGTGTGGATGGCGTAGGCGTAGTCAATCGGCGTGGCGCCTTCAGGGAGCTCGATGGCATCGCCTTTGGGGGAGAGAACAAAGATACGATCCTGAAAAACATCCAGCTGGATTTTGTGGACGAAGTCGCTGGTGTCGCTGAATTCTTTTTGGATATCAATTATTTCTTTAATCCAGGAGGGTTGTTTGTGGATGCCTTCTTGGCGCTGGGCTTTGTAGTGCCAGTGAGCGGCGAGACCGTAAATTGATTCGTCGTGCATTTGCCGGGTGCGGATTTGGAATTCCACCGCTTTGCCTTCCGGGCCGAAAACGGTGGTGTGCAAACTGCGGTAGCCGTTTGGCTTTGGAACGGCGATGTAATCCTTGAAGCGATTGGGTTTTGGCCGCCAGAGAGTGTGGATGATTCCTAGGACTTTGTAGCAATCGTTGACGTCGTCAACGATTACCCGAAGGGCGAATACGTCATAAATCTCATCAAACTTGCGATCCTTGCTCTTCATCTTTTGGTAGATGCTGTAGAGGTGCTTGAAGCGCACTTCAATCTCGTTGGGAATTTCAGCATCTCTCAATTGGGGGTTCAGTTCTTTTTTGACGCGGTTGAAGAAATTGTTTCTGTCCGCCTTTTTTTCTACTTCGTATTTGTATTCCAGCTTATTGAATTCTTCGGGGTGCAAATATTTAAAGCACAAATCTTCCATCTGCCATTTGAGGCGCCAGATACCCAAGATGCCGGCAATCGGTGCATAAATTTCCAAAGTTTCCCGGGAAATGCGCTGTTGTTTTTCTTCTGGCAGATATTCCAGGGTGCGCATGTTGTGGAGGCGGTCGCAGAATTTGATAAAAATCACGCGAATGTCCACCGCCATCGCCAAAAACATTTTTTTGAGATTTTCTCGGTATCTTTCCAGGCCGCGGTATTTGATTTTTCCCAGCTTGGTGATGCCGCGCACTAAGTTGGCGACTTCTGGGCCGAAGTTGACGCGCAAATCTTCCAGAGTGCGGGTGGTATCTTCGGGAACGTCGTGGAGAATTCCGGCCGTGACCGTGGCCAAATCAGCCTTCATTTCAGCAAGCAGATAGGCAACGTGCAGGGGGTGAATAATGTAGGGCTCGCCGCTTTTCCTGACCTGGCCTTGGTGCGCTTCAGCGGCAAAATCATAGGCCAACTGCAAAATGCCGGCATCCACTCCGGGGTTGTTGTCGTTGAATTTTTTGATGATGCGATCAATCGTCATTTGGGGGCGAGAATTATTTCACGAATTTAATTTTTTGTGTTAAAATGACTAAGATGACCAGAGTAGATATTTGAACTGACCGCTTAGCCTATTTCTTCTTAAATTATAGTCCAAAAAACCTGCGTCGTCAAAGATAATTGCCTCATTATTTTATTAACTCGGGTTTATTTTCTCGAGCTTTATTCCCATGAAAAATGGTTTTAAACCGTTGGCCGGCTTGCTTCTTGGAATGGCGCTTTTTTGGCCGGCCACTTTTGCTTTAGCGGCTGGCGTGGAAACTGGTGTCAATCAGGTAAATAGCAATATTGTG
>CAIMEI010000151.1 GCA_903839955.1 Candidatus Falkowiibacteriota bacterium
AATAAAGACGCGACAACTTCAGTGGCGACGCATGCAAAGATTTACGAAACATCAAGAATAACTGCCACGAAAGACTTGCGTGGTCTTGAAAATCACGGTTTCTCTGTTTCCAAGAAGGTTGGTCGAACAGTTTACTATTACGCCACAGAGAAAGTGGCGCAATTGTTTGGTTAGGACTTTTATTATTTGATTTTTTATTAAGATAATATGGCGAGCAACAACTCAACCAACGCAAAGAATATAAAAAGTTATAAGTTTAATGTGCGATATTAATTATTAGTCAATCTGATATAATATTTTTTATTTTTCAAAAAACATCCCTTCTCCGTGGCTGTTTTTTTGTTTTTCGGCCCTATTTTGGCATCTTGGCAGATACTACATCTTGTAGTATAATATTATTATATATACTACCCCTAGTATTTACTGGTAATTCTTAATTTTTTATTTTTTATGTCTCACTCTGACCACAATTCCCAAAATAACTACGATTGGCGGGCCGCTTTGGAAACCGCGGTTCTCGGTTTGGAGCAAGTAGAAAGCGCCAAGGTCGCCGCCTTATTTGAAAAAAATTTTTATGCCGGCATCAGCGCGGCCGAAGAAAAGAAGGCCTTAGTCGGAGCGGCCACGGCGCTCATTGAACGTCACTACGATTATTCATACCTCGCCGCCCGCCTCTTGCTCACCCAGCTGGCAGAAGAAATTTTGGCGGCACCGGCGACGTCGGAAAATTATCGCGCCGGTTTTTCGGCGTATGTGAAGGAGGGGATTGAATACCAATTGCTCAATCCGGATTTCGCCGCTTTTGACTTGGTCAAAATCGCCGCCGCCCTGAAGCCGGAGCGCGACCAAAACTTTCAGTATCTCGGTGCGCAGACCATCGCCGACCGCTACTTGCTCAAAACCCCAACCAAGCCGCGCCGTGTTTTTGAATTGCCGCAGTGGATGTGGATGCGCATTGCCATGGGCTTGGCGCTCAAAGAGGAGCGGCGGGAAGAGCGGGCGATTGAGTTTTATGAAGTGATGTCGCAATTTTTCCTCGTGCCTTCCACCCCGACTTTGTTTAATAGCGGCACCACTCATAGCCAGCTCAGCTCTTGTTATTTGAATTCGGTGGACGATTCTTTAACCGGAATTTTCAAGGCTTTTTCCGATGTCGCTAGTTTGTCCAAGTGGGCCGGCGGTGTCGGCACCGATTGGACGCCAGTGCGCGCTCTGGGCTCAAAGATCAAGGGCACCAACGGCGACTCACAAGGCATTATTCCTTTCGTGAAGATTTTTAACGACATTGCCGTGGCCGTTAACCAAGGCGGCAAGCGCCGCGGCGCTTTGGCGGCCTATTTAGAAGTTTGGCACGCTGACCTGGAAGAATTTTTGGAACTCAAAAAAAACACCGGCGATGAAAGGCGGCGCGCCCACGACATTCATCCGGCCGTGTGGATTCCGGATCTATTCATGAAGCGCGTTTTGGCCGACGGCGATTGGACTTTGTTTTCCCCGAATGAAGTGTCGGGTTTGCATGATTTATATGGTCGAGAATTTGAAAAGAAATACGAGGAATACGAGAAAGCCAATCTTGAAAGCGCCAGAAAACACAAGGCGAAAGACCTTTGGAAAAAGATTCTCACCATGCTCTATGAAACCGGCCACCCCTGGATCACCTTCAAGGATCCCTGCAACCTGCGCTCCCCCCAGGATCACGTCGGCGTTATTCATAGTTCTAATCTCTGCACGGAAATCACTCTCAATAGCGCGGCGGATGAAGTGGCGGTTTGCAATTTGGCCAGTTTGAATTTGTCCAAAATGATTAAGGATGGAAAATTGAACGAGGAGCTGATCAGAATCACTGTTCAAACCGGCATGCGCATGCTGGATAATGTCATTGATCTAAATTTTTATACAATTCCGGAAACCGAAAGAGCCAATCACCGCCATCGGCCCGTCGGCATGGGGCTGATGGGCTATCACGATGCGCTTTATCAGTTAGGAATTGATTTTGCCAGCGAAGAAAATATCCGCTTTGCCGACACTTCCATGGAATTTATCGCCTATCAGGCCTATTCCGCGAGTGCGGATTTGGCGCGTGAGCGCGGTGCTTACGAAACTTACCCTGGCAGCAAGTGGAGCCGCGGCCTTTTGCCACTGGACACCTTGGAAATTCTAGAAAAAGAGCGCGACCTGCCGCTAGAAATAGACAAAGGCTCGACCCGGGATTGGGACTCATTGCGTGCCAAAATAAAAGAGCAGGGCATGCGCAATTCCAATTGTTTGGCCATTGCGCCGACCGCGACTATTGCCAATATCACCGGGGCGATTCCTTGCGTGGAGCCGATTTTCAAGAATATCTACAGCAAGGAAAACATGTCCGGCTCTTTCTTGGTGGTTAATAAATATTTGATGGACGATTTGCGCGCCTTGAATTTGTGGACGCCGGAAACGCTGAATTACTTGAAACACCACGACGGCTCAGTGGCCAACATTCCGGGATTGCCGGAAGACTTGCGCCGCAAATACCGCGAAACCTTTGAGATTGCGCCTGAATGGATTTTCAAGGCGGCCGCCGCACGCGGCAAATGGATTGATCAAAGCGCGTCCACCAATATTTTTGTCTCCACCACGAGCGGTAAATATTTGAGCGATTTGTATCTGGCAATTTG
>CAIMEI010000152.1 GCA_903839955.1 Candidatus Falkowiibacteriota bacterium
ATTGAGTTCTATGAAGTGATGTCGAAATTTCTCTTCGTGCCTTCCACGCCTACTTTATTCAATAGCGGCACCACCCATAGCCAGCTCAGCTCCTGCTATTTGAATTCGGTCGATGATTCTTTGACCGGAATTTTCAAAGCTTTTTCGGATACGGCTAGCTTGTCCAAATGGGCGGGCGGTGTCGGCACGGATTGGACGCCGGTACGCGCCCTGGGCTCAAAAATCAAAGGCACCAACGGCGACTCGCAAGGCATTATTCCTTTCGTGAAGATTTTTAACGACATCGCCGTGGCCGTTAATCAGGGCGGCAAGCGCCGCGGCGCTTTGGCGGCTTATTTAGAAGTTTGGCATGCTGATTTGGAGGAATTTTTGGAGCTCAAGAAAAACACCGGCGACGAAAGACGGCGCGCTCACGACATTCACCCGGCGGTTTGGATTCCGGATTTATTCATGAAACGTGTTTTGGCGGATGGCGACTGGACTTTGTTCTCACCCAACGAGGTGCCTGGCCTACATGATTTGTATGGCCGCGCCTTTGAAGAAAAATATCAGGAATACGAGAAAGCCAATCTTGAAAGCGCTAGAAAGCACAAAGCCAAGGATCTATGGAAAAAGATTTTAACCATGCTGTATGAAACCGGCCATCCTTGGATCACTTTTAAAGATCCTTGCAATCTGCGCTCGCCCCAGGACCACGTCGGCGTCATCCATAGTTCCAATCTCTGCACGGAAATTACCCTCAATAGCTCGGCGGATGAAGTGGCGGTTTGCAACTTGGCGAGCTTGAATTTGTCCAAAATGATTTATGACGGAAAGTTGGATGAAGAGTTGATTAAAATTACGGTGCAGACGGGGATGCGCATGCTGGACAATGTTATTGATCTAAATTTTTATACAATTCCAGAAACCGAAAAAGCCAACCGCCGCCATCGCCCGGTCGGCATGGGTTTGATGGGCTATCACGACGCCTTGTACCAGCTGGGAATTGATTTCGCCAGTGAAGAAAATATCCGCTTTGCCGATACTTCTATGGAATTCATTGCCTATCAAGCCTTCTCGGCCAGCGCCGATTTGGCCCAGGAAAGGGGCGCTTACGAAACTTATCCGGGCAGTAAGTGGAGCCGCGGCCTCTTGCCCCTGGATACTCTGGAAATTTTGGAAAAAGAGCGGGGCCTACCGCTAGAAATAGATAAAGGCTCGACCTTGGATTGGGACCTCTTGCGCGCCAAAATAAAAGCGCAGGGCATGCGCAATTCCAATTGTCTGGCGATTGCGCCGACGGCGACCATCGCCAATATCACCGGCGCTATTCCTTGCGTGGAGCCGATTTTCAAAAATATCTACAGCAAGGAAAATATGTCCGGCTCTTTCTTAGTGGTCAATAAATACTTGATGGATGATTTGCGCGCTTTGAATTTATGGACGCCGGAGACGCTCAATTACTTGAAGCACCACGACGGTTCAGTGGCCAATATTCCGGGTTTGCCGGAAAACTTGCGCCGCAAATACCGTGAAACCTTTGAGATTGCGCCTGAATGGATTTTCAAGGCGGCCGCCGCACGCGGCAAATGGATTGATCAAAGCGCGTCCACCAATATTTTTGTCTCCACCACGAGCGGTAAATATTTGAGCGATTTGTATCTGGCAATTTGGCGTACGGGACTAAAGACGACTTATTACCTACGCACACTCGCCGCTTCGCAAGTCACCAAAACGATTGAAATGCCCGTCGCGCCAACGCCAGAAGTGAAGGCCTGCCGCTTGGATAATCCGGATTGCGAGGCCTGCCAATAATAAAATTAACCTGCTAAATATATGGGAAGAACGATTGGAAAAATGAATGATCTAAAAAATTCCGAAGTCATCAACCGCCGCCGCGTCATCAATGGGGAAGACGACGGCTTGATGCAAATTGCGCCGCTCAAGCACCCTTTCGCCGACGAAATCTTCCGCACGATGCTCAAAAATAATTGGGTGCCCCAGGAAGTGAATTTGCAAGAAGATGTGGAGCAATGGAAAAAGCCCGGTTTTCTGACCGAAAACGAGCGCCGGGTTTATTCTCGCAGCCTAGCTTTTGTTTCCAACCTGGACGGTATTCAAACCGCCAACCTCACCACCAACATCGTCAACCAGATAACTTCGCCGGAAATCATTTTGGCCATTGTCCGCCAAGCTTTTGAAGAAGCTTTGCACGTCCATAGCTATGCGACAATGATTGAAGCGCTTGGTTTTGATCCCGACGAAATCTATGGGATGTACAAAAAAGACCAAGAGCTCTATGCCAAAAACCAGTATGTGCTGGCGGCGGTCAACAAGATCAGCGCGCAATCCTTTGCCACCGGCACTTTTGAAAATGACCAGCTATTTTTGGAGGCCTGCGTCGCCAATGTTATTTTGGAGGGCATTTATTTTTACAGCGCTTTCTTGAATTTCTATGTTTTGCGCCGCAATCACAAGATGCCCGGCAGTGCCCAGATGATCCAATTCATCAACCGCGACGAGGATATGCACCTGCGCCTGTTTATTAATATTGTGAACACCATCAAGAAAGAACAGCCGGAACTGTGGACGCCGGAATTCCAGGAGCGGATGGTGAAAAATATTGAAGGCGCCGTGGAGCACGAATTGGCTTGGGGCTTATCTTGCTTGCGTGAGGGAGTCTTGGGTTTGAATCGAGAAAATTTGACCGAGTATCTGCACTTTGTCGGCAACTTGCGCCTCAAGGCGCTCGGCCTGCCCAAAAAATGGACGGCCGAAAATCCTTTCCCCTGGCTGGATGAGTTCACCCAGGGCAATATGACCGAAAGCAATTTTTTTGAGTCGACGGTGAAAGAATATTCCACCGGGAGCTTGGAGTGGTAGAAAGATAATATCGCTATATTTTGCCGGATATGCTAAAATATCCTTAGCTAAACTATAAATTATAAAATTATGTTTTTCGGCAAACCAAGCAAAGCGAC
>CAIMEI010000153.1 GCA_903839955.1 Candidatus Falkowiibacteriota bacterium
TCACCAGGAAAATTTTGCAATTTTCCAGCGCCCGCGCGTGGTGATTGGTATTCCTTCTGATCTCACCGAGGTGGAGAAAAAGGCGGTGGAAGATGCGGCTAAATCGGCCGGCGCCCGCAAGGTGTATTTAATTGAAGAAGCCATGGCGGCGGCCATTGGCGCCCGCTTGCCGGTAACGGAAGCAACGGCCACGATGGTGGTGGAAATTGGCGGCGGCTCTTCGGAGATTGCCGTGATTTCGCTCGGCGGCGTGGTCACCTGGAAATCCTTGCGCCTGGCCGGCAACGAATTTGATAATAATATTATTGAATATATCCGTGAGGAATTTAATATTTTAATTGGCGAACAGGTGGCGGAAAAAATCAAACTGACCATCGGTTCGGCGATGCCTCTGGATGAACCGAAAGAAATTGAAGTGCGCGGCCGCGACCTAGTGAATGGTTTGCCGAAGGCGGTGGTGGTGAGCGACAAGCAAATTCGAGAAGCACTTTCGCGCACAGTGGGAAAAATTATTGAACAAATCAAAATAATTTTAGAGACCACGCCACCTGAATTGGTTGCGGATATTTACGAACGGGGAATTTTTCTTTCCGGCGGCGGCGCCTTATTGCGCGGTCTGGACAAGGCGATTTCCATTGCCGCTAAAATTCCGGTGAAGATTGTTGACGACCCCTTAACCTGCGTGGCACGCGGTACTGGATATCTTTTGGCCAACAAAGAATTATTAGAGAAGGTGGTTCTGCCTTCAGTGAGCGGATAGCAATATGAAAAAGAAAAGTTTTAATTTTTTAATCAGCCGGCGGATGGTGGTTTCGCTTTCCATCGCCGCTTTTTTATTAGCCGGCCACTATTTGGGTCTATTTAACCCCTTGGAAAGCACGTTTTTTTCGGCGGCCGGACCGTTTAACCAGTGGCTTTTCCGGCGCGGCGCGAACATCAACCAAAACTACCAAGAGAGCAGCAAGAATTTGGCGGCCGAGCTGTCTTCTTGCCAGGGGAAAGTCGCCAGCCTGGCGGTCGCCTCGGCGCAGGTGAGCGAGCTGCAGGATGAAAATAATAAATTACGGTCGTTTATCAGCTTTTTTAGCAATAATGAATATCGCAAAGTTTTTGCCGATGTTTTGACTCAGGAGTCACTAGCCGAAAACAACGAGGCGCGCCAGAATATTATTATTGATCGCGGCTTCAAAGACGGCGTTTTGGTCGGGCTGGGCGTTATTGATCAAAATGGCGTGATTGTCGGCAAAGTCACCGAGGTCAAGGATCATAGCGCAAAAGTTTGTTTGGTGACCTCCGACTCTTGTAAATTGGCGGCCACTATTCAAAATAGCGATCGGACCATTGGCGTCAGTGAGGGGAGCCTGGGGCTGACGGTGAAGATGAATTTTATTCCGCAGACGGAAAAAATTAATGTTAATGATTTGGTGATTACCTCGGGGTTGGGAGAAATTATTCCGCGCGGGCTGGTGATTGGCCGAGTTTCGGAGGTGCTGAATAAGAGCAACGAAATTTGGCAGAGCGCGACGATTGAGCCCTTCGTGGATCAAGATAACTTAACTATCGTTTCGGTGGTTTTGCCTTAGTATGTTCTGGAAAATTATCAAAAAAATAATTCTGCTAATTCTCGCCTTGCTCGCGGTTTTTTTGCAATTTTCCTTTATTCCATCGCTGCCGCCTTTTTTTCAAGCCATCAATTTGCCGCTCGCCGCTCTTTTGGTCGCCCTGATTTTCTTGGGGTTAAAAGAAGCTCTGGTGGCCGCTTTGATTTTTGGTTTTTTTCTGGATTCTTGGCATTTCTCGCCCTTCGGCATCTATTTGCTGACTTTTTTGGCGATTATTATTTTCGCGCAGATCATTTTGACTCATTGGCTGACCGACCGATCCCTTTATTCTTTTGCCGCGCTCACTTTTTTCAGCTCCTTGGTCTTTAGCTTGGTCTGGAATTTACTTAATTTTTTCTTTTCCTGGAATAATGACAGCGGACATTTTTTCTTGTTTTCTTGGGGTTTTTTGAAGCAGACTTCTTTTTCGGTCTTTTGGCTGGTGCTGATTGGCGGCCTGTGTTTTATCATCTTGTCGCTCACGAGCAACCGCTTGAAGCCGGTATTTTTGAAAAAGAGATGAGTTTCGTGTTATATTGAATTCATATGGATAAAATTATTACAATTGGCGGGATCACTAAAGACATTAGTTTTCTCGTTTCCGATGGCGTGATCATCAAGAATCACCGCGATTTGTTGCACCAAGAAATGCTGGCCTTTGAACGAGGATCCAAAATCCGGGTGGACAAATTTCACCACCTCTTCGGCGGCGGCGCGGCCAACGCCGCGGTTAATTTGGCCAAATCAGGTTTTGAAGTTTCTTGCGCTGGTGCGGTCGGCGATGACTACGAGGGCCGGGAAGCGCTCGCTAATCTCAAAAAACACCAAATCAAAACGGAGTTAATCGCGGTGGAAAAGGGCAAGGAAACTGGTTTTTCTTTCGTTTTAATAGAAAAGGAAGATTCAGCGCGTAAAAATTTAGCGGCTTATTCCAAGAAAGCTGGCACCAGAATTATCTTTGCCAACCGTTGTGCGAATGATGATTTTTTTCTTTCCGAAACCGCCGGCGCTAAATTGCGTGCGGCCAGCTGGCTTTACTTAGCTTCTTTGGGGCATAATTGGGAAAAGACCCTTAAGGTGATCGTCAAACAGAAAAAAGCCAAGCTCGCTTGGAATCCGGGCAGTCTGCAATACGGTGAAGGAGCGGCGAAGATGGCCCCCTATTTGAAACACACGGAATTATTATTGATGAACTCCGAAGAGGCAATTGAACTGGTTTCTTCTTATCCGGCCTATCGCCATCAGAATCGGCGCTTTTTCTTGCGGGTAGAAAATCTTTTGGCCGCCCTCAAAAGCTTCGGTCCGAAAATTGTGGTGATCACTTCCGGCGAAGACGGCGCCGACGCTTTTGACGGCACGGATTTTTACCATCAAGATATTATTAAAGAAAAAAATAAAATAGACACGACCGGCATCGGCGATGTGTTTAATTCCTCTGTTCTGGCGGGCTTGATTCTTTCTGGCGGCCAGCTCGGCGAAGCGCTGAAAGCCGCCGCCAAAAATGCCGCCGCCAAAGTTGGCAGTCTGGGTGCGCAGAACGGCATCGTTGATTTGCGTCCCTATTTTAAAACTAAAAAATAATTTTATGATCGAAGGAGTAATTATCAAACAGCTGGAAAAATTTACCGACGACCGCGGTTCTTTGATGGAAATTTTCCGTCAGGATAACTTAGATTTTCATCCGGCGATGGCCTATTTAAGCTGGACCAAGCCGCAAGTAGCGCGCGGACCGCATGAGCATGTCTATCAAAGCGATTGTTTTGCTTTTCCGGGTCCAGGAAATTTCCGTCTCCATCTCTGGGATCGCCGCAGCGGTTCCAAAACCAACGGTGAGAAGCTGGAGCTGATAGTTGGGCTAGACAATCCTTGCGTGGTGATTGTGCCGCCAGGCGTCGTCCATGGCTACCAGTGCGTTTCCGAAGAAATGGCGCTGAGCATCAATTTCCCCGACAAGCTTTATAAAGGCTTGAATAAGAGCGAGGAAGTCGACGAAATCCGCTGGGAAAATGATGAAGCTTCGCCTTATAAAATAGGTTAAATATATGAATAAGGCATTAATCATTATTGATGCGCAAAAGGGATTCTTTAACGGTTTGACGGCCAAAACTTATTTCAGGATTAAGGATTTTATTGTGGGTCACGGACAGGATTATCAAGTGATAGTTTTCACGAAGTACCTTAATCATCCAAACAGTAATTTTGTACGGAACCTCAAATGGCGCGGTTTTATGAAAGAGGCGCAAACGGACATTGTTGATGAGTTGAAAATTTTTGTGACCAGCAAAAATCTTTTTCCTAAAGATACCTACGGATCTTTTGTGGATAATCGGCTGCTCAATTTTTTAAGAAAAAATAAAATTGATCAAGTTGAGCTGGCTGGCTTTGATACGGAAAATTGCGTCTTAACTTTTGCCCGCGATGCTTTTGATCGCGGGATGAAGGTGGCAGTTTGGAAAAATCTGGTAGCGAGCCATTCCAATAAAAAACTCCACCTGGCCGCTTTAGAAATAATTAGTAATAATATCGGTGAAATAAAATAATCTTTATGTGCATCTTCTGCCAAATAATTGCCGGGGAAATTCCCGTCAAACCAGTTTTTGAAAACGACCAGGTCTTTGCCTTCCTGGATCATGAGCCGATGAATTTCGGCCATGTTTTGGTGCTCCCTAGAAATCATTACGAAAATATTGAGGAAACACCGGTGGAGGTTTTGCAGGCAATCATTGCCGCGGTCAAAGAAATTGGCCTGAAAATAAAGGATAAACTGGACTATCCGGCCTACAATGTCATCGTCAACAACGGTCCGGAAGCCGGCCAAAAGGTTTTTCATTCTCACTGGCACATTACCCCGCGCCTGGATGTTGGAGAAATAATCTGGCCGCCGCAAAAAGAATATGGTCCGGGGGAAATGGAAGAAATTTTAGAAAAACTATTATCTTAAAAGTATGAAAATCCTCGTCACCGGCGGCGCCGGTTTTATCGGTTCCAATTTTATTCATTTTTGGCTAGCGCGGCACCCGGAAGATTTTATCGTCAATCTGGATGCTTTGACTTATGCTGGCAATCTTGATAACCTGAGCGCATTAGCTGATAACTCGCACTATCAATTTATCAAGGGCGATATCACCGACGAAAAATTGGTTAATGAAATCGTGAAGGGAATTAATTTGATTGTTCATTTTGCCGCCGAAAGCCATGTTGACCGGTCCATCAAAGACCCCGGCGCTTTCACTCGCACCAACATTGAAGGCACGCGCGTTCTCCTGGAAGCCGCCAAAAACAACGGCAATATCCGCTTCCACCACATTTCTACCGACGAAGTTTTCGGCGCCCTCGCTTTTGACGCCCCGAAATTCAACGAAAAAACTCCTTACGACCCGCGCTCGCCCTATAGCGCTAGCAAGGCGGGGTCCGACCACTTGGTGCGCGCCTATTTTCACACCTACGGCTTGCCAATCACCATTTCCAATTGCTCCAATAACTACGGCCCCTACCAATTTCCCGAAAAACTAATTCCGCTGTTTGTCATCAATTTAATAGAAGGGAAGAAAGTACCAGTCTATGGTGAAGGAAAAAATATTCGGGATTGGATTCACGTGGAAGACCACAACCGCGGCGTCGAGCAGATTATTCAGAAGGGAAAAATCGGGGAAACTTATTGCTTGGGCGGCGATAGCGAAAAAACAAATTTGGAAATCACCAAGAAGATATTGTCCCTGATGAATTGCGGTGAGGAAATGATCGAGAATGTTCCCGATCGGCTGGGCCACGATTTGCGCTACGCAATTGATTTTTCCAAAGCGGCCAAAGAGCTGGACTGGCGCCCGGAAATCAGTTTCGATGAAGGCCTGGAGAAAACCGTGGACTGGTACAAAAATAACCAGGATTGGTGGCAGAAGCTAAAAAATAAATAGTCTAAATTTTAATTAAAATAATATGGATAAAAAAATTTTTATCATTGAAGACGACGCCACTATCCTGTATGGTCTAGACAGCCAATTTGCCTCCGAGGGTTTTGAGACGGAAACTTCCGTCGGCGATGAAGAAATTGAGGAGCTGATTAAGAGAATCAAGGATTTAGAA
>CAIMEI010000154.1 GCA_903839955.1 Candidatus Falkowiibacteriota bacterium
ATAATTAAGAGTTAAATAATCGTAAATTAAAAATTAAAAAGGAGGAAAAAATGAATCCATTAGAAGAAGTAATCAAAGCAGCCAAAGAAACAGCGGCTAAGAATGACGCCGTATTCATCTGCGCAAAATTTGTAAATAATGTGATCGTCGAGAACGTCAGGGTAAACATCCCCGAGATCTTCGACGAAGATTTTAAGAAACAGGATCCGGGAAAAATTGTTTCCCTGGGCAACCCCAAAGAGGTGGTGGAAATACCCACCTACTATCGCTACGGAATTGTTGTTGGTAAATATTATGAAAACAACAAAAAGATATTTGTTACTCAAAATATCTTTAACCCTTACAATTTTGGGGGCGCAGTGGTGGCCGACATCGAGGTAGTTTCTAAAATCGATCTTCATCTGGGAGTAGAGAGAATCATTCTAAACATCAAAGTAAAGGATGTTTCTCTTTCTGAGGCCAGCACTAGACTGCTGATCGGCGTGGACGAAGGTTGTGTTAAAATCCCGAATACCATCAAGCGTATCGATTTTCAGAAAATCTATCGTCCGGTGTTGGCACGAAAAAATAAAAAAATAAAAGCCCTGAGAAAGGTGGCTTAAAAAATTAGCGCACAACAAAAACAGGTTTCTCTCCGGAGGAACCTGTCTTTTTTTGGTCAAATTGAATAGCTTGGCGGAAATATTTTTATTCCTGCGGTTTCAAGTAGTCAATAAACAAAACGCCAATCAAGTGATCCAGCTCGTGCTGGACGGCGCGCGCTAGCAAGGGGTCTTCGGCCTGGATTTTTTTCTTTTTGCCGTTCAAGTCATAATACAGGCAAGTGACTTTTTTGTGGCGCTCAATGGGATGATAAATTATTTCTCCTTTTTCGTCCACAATGGAAAGACAGCCTTCTTGCTCGGTGATTTTACCGCGCGATTTTTTGGTGATTTTCGGATTGATGAGAAACAAGGTCTTGTTTTCGTGCCGCAAAACCACCAGCTGGACGCTTTCTGAAACTTGCGGCGCGGCCAAGCCGGCGCCGTCTTTTTCGAGCATCGTTTTCTCTAAATCAAAAGCCAGCCTCTGAATCTTCGGACTGCGGATTTCGTCGGGGAGTATTGCGCGGGAAATTTCGCGCAGTACCGGGTCGGGGTAGTGGACGATTGGCAAAATTTTGGCTTCCTGTTTTGTTGTCATATTTTTGGTCGATTACCTTGAAGAAATATTTCCATTTTTCGCCGGAGAGGCAAAGTTCTTTGGTGTCAGTGATAGCGCGTCGGATTTCTTCCGGCGTTTTTTCTTTGCATACTTTGAAAACCGCGCCGTGCTTGAAGTTGGGGATGGCCAGGTCTTTGATGACGCTAAGCGCCAAATCCTGCCAGGGATAGGCGGGCGCTTTGACCGTTTTTTTCTTGGCGATAATTTCGGAGAAAGAAGAAAAATCGGTCATAGCTTTTCGGCGGAGAGGCGCATGGTCAAATAGCCGATGCCCAGCTCTGTTTGGTAGGCTAGCCCCTGGGGCTTGATGGGTGTTTCTGCTCCGGTCATGATTCCCAGGGCGAGCACTACTGATTTCAAACCGCATTCGGCGGCGCTCTTGATGAGGTTTTCGTCCATTTTCAGAATGTTTTCTAGGGGTGCGTCGCTATTGAGGAATTCAATTAATTTGTTGTCGAACTTGGCGCCTTTGGGAGAATAGCCGGCGGGGGAATTTTTTTTGAGGCGGTGCGACAGGTCGCCCGAGGCAATCACCGCGACTTTTTCGGAGCGGGCGCTGATGATTTTTCCGAGCGCTTGGCCGAATTGCCATTGCTCTTCCAGTGGGCCGCTGGAATAGGAAAGTTGGACGATTTGCGGTTTATGGCCATCTTCAGTCAAAAGCTGTAAGGGGATGGAAGAGGCATAGTCCAGTTTTTCAGCACTGAGTAATTGGAGGGGGAAATCGGGGCGCAGTTTTTCCTTGCCCTCTTGGATCAGGGAAAGATTGCTTTTGAATTTGCGGCCGTTGGCCAGGAAA
>CAIMEI010000155.1 GCA_903839955.1 Candidatus Falkowiibacteriota bacterium
ATTGGTAGTTTCAATTCAGGAAAAGAGGGCAAAGGCCTGCCTTTGGGAAATCTTACTTCACAGCTATTTGCCAATGTTTATCTCAACAAATTTGATTATTTTGTTAAACATAAGATTAAAGCTAGATATTATCTGCGCTATGCTGACGATTTTGTTATTTTACATGACGACGGAAGCTATTTGGAAAGCATTATTCCGCCGATTTCCGAATTTCTCGAATTGAAACTTAAGCTCAAGCTTCATCCCGATAAATTATTTTTAAAAACCGTTTCCTCTGGTTTGGATTTTTTGGGCTGGGTAAATTTTCCCGATCATCGCGTCTTGAGGAATACTACCAAAAAGAGAATGCTCCGGAAAATAAAAAATAATCCAAAAAGTGAGGTTTTAAATTCTTATCTAGGATTATTAAGTCACGGCAATGCTTAGTCCTTGACAAACTATATATTAAGTGCTAATGTCCGTTTATCGAAATATTCATTAAAAAACAAAAATAATTACCATGGAAACAGTATTTGAGGGTATCCCGTATTCTGAAGCTAAAAGAATGCTTCGGGTCGCCAATGACCGAACGATGGATAATTTTATTAAGCGTATCAATATTTCAGTCATTCCCAAAAAGAAAGATCCGTTAACCGAGATTTTGCTCAATAGAGGGGAGCTGTCCAAGGCGTTGCTAGTGGAGGAGTTGCCAGAAAAATTTCTCGTTATTTCTGAGGTGGCCCAAATTTTGGGTATCTCGGAGTGGCAGGTTAAGCAATACTGCCGCAAGAACGTCATTCCTTATCGCCACCTGAAGTTTCGCCGCGGCAGTAAACTACTTTTTATCGCCGAAGAAATTGAAGCTCTGCAAACGACGGAAATCTTTTTGGAGAAACCTTTGGATTATCAGGCAGTGATTTGGCGCCTGGAGCGTTATAAAATTGTGGCCGAGGCAATGCTTAATAATTTGAGAAGCCAAAACTTCATTAATCCCCGGCCCTACAACATTCTGCACGGCATTTTGATTCAGGGCTCGTCCTGCGAAGAGTTGGGTAAATTATATGATCTCAGCAAAGATCAGGTCGAGAGAACTTTTTTGTGTACGGCCAATAATCTCGTTCGCCACATAGAAAGGTTTTTTGCTCAGGCGGGTGATTTAACCAGAAAGAATAATATCCTTGCGGCCGAAAACAGCGAGCTGCGAACTAAGTTGAAAAATGCCGAAGACGCTTTGGCGGGGAAAATGATTCCGCTAACGGAAATTCCGGCAGAAGATTTTCGGCTTTTGATAGCCGACACTGAGCTGTCTGAAAAAGTAAAAATTCGCTGTCGAGCCCACAACGTTTATTCCCTCGGCGAATTGGAGGGTTGCTCAATTAGAGAGCTAAATAAATGGGACAATTTCGGCGCTAAGTCTTTAAATGAAATAACTTCTTATCTTAAGGCGCGGGGCCGGAGTTTAAAAAATTGCTAGTAGTCGATTACTAAAAATAAAAACCATCTTGGTGAAAGATGGTTTTTTTAAAATCCGTTATTTATTGAAGTTCAATTTTTTGCCAGCTCAAAGCACCGTTGGCATCGGCCGCCTGGAAATAGAGCGTGTTGGTTTTTTCGTCCAGGCTCGGCTGGCTGATATTTTTTCCGTCCAACAGCTTGGTGATTTTGCCGCTCCATTCGTAGAGGTCGATAGAATTAATGCTTTTAGCGGTGGTGTAAATTAAATATTTTTTCTTCTTATTCCAGACCAAGCCGCTGATTTCCTCGCTTACCCTGGTGACTAATTGGCGGTTATTATTGGCGAGGTCATAGCTAGTGATTTCAAAATCACCGGCGACCAGCAGTTGCGTCCCGGAAACCCAGCTCCAGTTGCTGGCATTGCCAATTGGTGCGCCGAGGGGCTGGAGAGAGCTTCCGTCAAAGAGCAATAAACTGCGGCTATCGGGATTATAGGCGGCGATGATATTTCCCTCGCTGGCGGAGAGCTGGTAATTCCAGGCGCTGGGCAAATTAATTTTTTGTACCAGGCTATTATTTTTTAATTCATAACTGCGCAGTTCAATCCGTTCGCCGTTTTTGGCGACAACTAACAGCTTGCCTCCCTTGGGGAGGTAGTCTAGATATTTTTCGCCGCTCGCCTGGCCGTCCAACACGGTGGCGGTCTCATCATTTCTTTGATTGTAGGAATTGATCCGGTCGGCGGTGCCGAAGAAAAAGAGGGAATTATCTTCGGTTTTTATTTTGGCGCTTTGGCCGATTTTACTGGTTAGAGCCTGGAGAATAGCGGCGTCTTTGACGGAGCCATCCAAGTTCGCGGCGCAGGATTCCGCTTGCGTCTGGGCGGCATCAGTCGGCGTACAGCGTTTGAAGAGAATGATATTTTCCGCGTAAGTGCTCTGGCCGCCGTAAACGGTTAGTTTCTTTTCCCAGGGCCAATAGCCGTCCATTTTCACGATCACGTCGTATTCTTTGGGGAGGAGATTTTTTATTTTGGCGGGCGTGACGGCGTAGCTGCCGAAAATACTGCCGCTGGTTTTAGCTTGATTGCCGTCGAGGTAAATAGAGGCGCCCTTGGGCGCGCTATCCAAAATCAGCATGCCGGTTTTTTGCAGGAATTGCCCTTTGAGCGCGCGTCCTAAATCCAGCCGGTAGCCGGCGGCGTAAAGGGATAGCAAAAAAGTGATGACGCAAAATAAAACGACAAAAAAGATAAACATCCCATCACGCAGAGTTTTATTCATATTTTTTATTCAAAAATCTTGATATCCGCGCCTAGTTCATTAAGGCGTTCGTAGAGATTTTCGTAGCCGCGATCAATCGGGTAGGAATTGCGCAGCACGGAGCGGCCCTTGGCGGCTAGCATACAGATAAGCAGATTGATGGACGGGCGCAGGGCTGGCGGGCAGACCATTTCGTTGGGTTTGAGCGTGCTCACGCCCTTGACGATGACGCGATGCGGATCCATGAGAGTGATGTCGGCGCCGAGGCGGACGAGTTCGATATAGTAAATCGCCCGATTTTCGTAGACCCAATCATGCACCAAGGTTTGTCCTTCGGCTTGAGTGAGAATTGGCAGGAATAAGGGTAGGTTATCAATATTTAAACCGGGATAAGGATTTGGGTGGATTTTATCGGGCAGGGCTTTGAGCTTGGAAGGAATAACTTCAATATCCACGAGGTCAAAAAATTTATTTTTGGATTTATAGGACTTGCTGATTTTTAATTTCTGGCCCATCACTTTGAGCTTTTCGATTTCCAAGCGCAGATAATCGATCGGACAGCCGATGATGTGCAAATGGGCGTGATTGGTGATGGCCAGGGAAATAAAAGCCATCGCTTCAATCGGGTCGGGCATGATGGGATAATTTTCCGCCGGTTTCAGCTTTCTCACGCCGACGACTTTCAGGCGGTTGATTCCCGACCACTCAATGTTGGCGCCGGAAGCTTTTAAGAAGCAGATGAGGTCCTGAATCATGTAGTTGGAGGAGGCGAAATTTATTTCGGTCACGCCCGGAGTCAGGACGGCGGCCATGATGGTATTTTCGGTGGCCGTGTCGCCGCTTTCATACATCGTGAAGAAGGCGGCGCGTTTTTTGCTGGCGTCAATTTGGTATTCGCTAATAGTTTCTTTAACCTTGATGCCCATTTCTTTCATGGCGATGAGATAAGGATTGACGGTGCGCTTGCCGAGATTGCAGCCGCCGGATTTGGGCAGAGAAAAGATCTTTAATTCGGAAGAAAGGGCGCCCATTAGAAGCAGGCCGGCGCGGGTTTTCAAAAAGACCTCGCGGTTTATTTCCTTGATTTTGATGTTTCCGTCGTTAACTATTTCCAATTTTTTCCCCTTGCCCCAGGTAACTTTCAGTCCGATGGAGACCAAGACTTCAATGATGCGGTGCACCTCTTCAATCATTGGTACGTCGCTCAGAGTGGTTTTTCCTTCAATCATGGCAGTGGCACAAAGGATGGCCACGGCCGAATTTTTGGCTGAATTTACAGCAATTTTTCCAGTTAGCGGCTTGCCGCCGTTGATGATAAGATTGGCCATATTTTACATGCCGATACGCCTCAAGAGACGGAGCGCGGCTTAATTCTCCTCTATCATATCCTATTTATTGACATTTTTCAAATATCTGCTATATTTAGAAAGTAATCAGGAATTCTCTGATTTTTTTAATGAATATTTGTCTTAAATTTATGAAGATCGCGATTATCAAAACCGGCGGCAAACAGTATAAGGTCAAAGAAGGCCAGACCGTAAAAATTGAAAAACTGGAACTGGAAGCTGGCGCCGCTGTCAATTTTGACACCCTTTTGGTCGCCGATAGCACTGGTGAAGCTTTTGAAGTCGGCACCCCGTCTTTGGGCGAGCGTGTTTCCGGCGAAGTCTTGAAAACCGAGAAACAGGACAAGGTTTTGGTAGTGAAATACAAAAACAAAACCCGCTACAAAAAAACCGTCGGCCACAGGCAACAGATGACCAGTGTCAAAATCGGCAAAATTGCCTAATAAAAAACAAGAAATCTCTCATAAAAACTCGCCTTTCGGCGAGTTTTTGGTTTTTAGGGAGGTTTTTGTATTTTCTAGCATTCGTTGCGATATTTCAGAGCATTGCTGATTGTCGTTTCGTCAGCGTATTCCAGATTCGCTCCGGCCGGCAAACCGCGCGCCAGGCGGGTGAGGCGGACATGCCGTTCGCGCAGGATTTTGGCTAAGTAAAGGGAAGTAGCTTCGCCTTCAATCGTCGGATCAAAGGCCAGGATGATTTCTTCGATTTTCTCTTGGTCTAATTTCTTTAATAATTCACGAATTTTGAGCTTTTCCGGGCCGATGCCTTCCACCGTGTCAATTAGCCCGCCGAGCACAAAATAGCGGCCATTATATTGCCTGGTGGCCTCAATGGCGGCCAATTCGCGACTGTCAGCAATCAAGCAGAGAGTTTTGGGGTCGCGATTTTGGTCTAAACAGATCGGGCAGGGGCTTTTTTCCGAAATATTACCACAAATTTGGCAAATTAGGGTTTTGGCTTTCAATTCTTTGAGCCGGACAGCAAATTCCTGGCTGGTGGATTCCGGTTGGTCCAAAAGAAAAAAGGCGTAGCGTTCGGCAGTTTTGGGGCCGACGCCAGGGAGCTTGGTGAACATCTCGATTAGTTTTTGTAGGGCTTCCGGATAACGCATTGACAAGATTGATTTTATGTCTTAATATTGAATTCTAGTTCTTATACAATCATAACAAATTAAAAATTAACTAACAATAAAAAAGGAGGACAGCTTATGGCAGGGAAGAAGGCACCCAAGAAAACAGCCAAACCAATTGAGTTTGTATTTGTAGAAGTTGGCAGCGATAGTCAAACTTCACCAATTCCTTTAGAATTTTTTGGCGGTCGGTTTAGCTCGCGAATCAGAACGATCGGCAAGCTTAAACCGGGAGACACTATCAAGTATATCGGAAATGGCATAAAAAAATGTCCGACGCGCAGAACATTGGAGACTAAAGCCAACTCAGAATTGGTAAAAGGCCAAAAGTACAAAATTTTGAAGTTCGGTTCAGCCGGCAAAGATCCAATTGTCGCTCATACAGATTGAGCGATCAAGTTAAAAAAAAGACCAGTCTTTTCAGGAAGGCTGGTCTTTTCCTTTTTTAGAGCAATTTTTTGAAAAAATTATTTCATCAAGCCATCCAGCCCACCCATGTCCTGTAGTTTTTTGGCCATCATTCTTTGGGCTTTTTTGATAGCGTCATTAACGGCGCCTTTGACGGCATCTTCTTGAGCGCTCAAGGAGAGATCTTTATTCAAAGAAACGTTGGAGACTTCCATGTTGCCGTTGATGGTGATTTTGACGCCGTTTTTTTCTTCGGTGAACACTTCGCCGGCGAGGGCGCTCTGCATGGATTTGGCCTGGTCGCGGAGGTCTTTGATTTGTTTGAGTTTGTTGAACATAGATTTAAAAAATTATTTGTGAAAAATTAGAATTCAATGTTGTTGTCGCCGCCGCTAGACACTTGCTTGGCGAGATTTTTGAAGCTGACGGTGGTTTCGTCAAAAAATAAATCAACTTTGCCGGTCGGGCCGTTTCGATGTTTGGCGATGTGGATTTCGGCTTTGTATCTCTCGTCCATCGGCAAATCTTGGGGATTGAAGCTGCGATCGGCCGCTTTGCGATAAATGAACATCACGATGTCGGCGTCTTGTTCGATAGAACCGGAATCGCGCAGGTGGGAAAGTTTCGGAATGGCGGGGCTGGTGGCTTCGACAGCGCGGGAGAGCTGGGCGAGAGCGAGCACGGGGACGTTGAGTTCGCGGGCGATGCCTTTGAGGCCGCGGCTAATTTCCGCGATTTCCTGAACGCGGTTGTCGCCGTATTTACCACGACCTTCCATCAGCTGAAGATAGTCCACCATGATGAGGCCCAAGCCTTTTTCCATTTGCAAGCGGCGGGCTTTGGCGCGGATTTCCATGATGGAGAGGGTGCTGGAGTCATCGATGTAAATCGGGGCTTCGGCTAATTGGCCCATGGCGGCGCCGATTTTGGCAAAGTCATTGTCTTCCTCTTTATCCGACAAATTGCCGGTGCGCATTTTCCAGAGACTGACATTGGCCTGGGAGCAGAGCATGCGGTCAACGAGCTGTTCCTTGCTCATTTCCAAAGAGAAAATGCCGACGCCTTCTTTGGTCTTGATGGCGGTTTGGCGGGCAATGTCCAAGGCGAAGGAAGTTTTTCCCACAGAAGGGCGGGCAGCGAGAATAATCAGGTCGGATTTTTGCAAACCAGCGAGGAGATTGTCCAGGTCAGTGAAGCCGGTGGGTAGGCCGCGCAATTTGCCGCCTTTTTTGTGCAGTTCATCGATCCGATCAAAAGCGGCGGTGAGCAAATTATCAATCGGCAAAAAGGCGTTTTTCAAGTATTTGCGGGAGACGCCGAAGATTTTCTGTTCGGTGGCATCCAGAACTTCGTCAATATCGGCCTCTTCGTCGAAACCCATTTTCATGATGTCGCCGGCGGCTTGCTGGAGACGGCGCAGGGTGGATTTTTTCTGGATGATGTTGGCGTAGAAGGAAACATTGGCGGAGGTGGCCACCGCATTACTCAGTTGCGCCAAGAAAGCGCGCCCGCCGATTTTGGCGAGCTGCTTTTTTTCTTCCAGGCGATTGGCAAGAGTGATGACGTCGATCGGTTCGCGGTTGTTGTAGAGCTCATGAATCGCTTCAAAGACAAATTTGTGAGCGTCTTTATAGAAATCGTCGGGCATTAACTGGTCAACCACTTTGATGATGGAGTCTTTATCAATTAAAAGACAGCCGAGCAGGGATTGTTCGGCTTCCAGGCTCTGGGGCGGGACTTTTTCGATGAGATTTTTATTTTCTTCGGTCATATTAGCCTCTCCATTTTAGCCGAAAGGGCTGGTTTAATCAAGGAAAATTTAGGCACAGGATATCAACGGTTTATCCACCGCTCGGGTTGACAGAACTCGTTTTTTTGTTTAGTATTAGCATGTAATAATTATAAATTAACAAATAAATAAATAACTAACAAAAAAGGAGGAAAAAAATGGAAAGCGATTTGGAATTGGAACAAGAAGTTTCCGTTGAAGAACAAATTGAAAATTTGCTAGAGAATCAAGAAGTAGCCAAGGTTATTTTGTGTTTTCTGGATCTTAGATTTATTCACGAACTTGTGAATTTGAGGGTACCAAAAGAACTAGTCAATCAGTATCGCCGTAAAAATGGCGACCTGGTGAAAGGGAGTCTTTCTGAACCTCTTAAGAAGATTTTCGTTAAATATCTAAATGAGAAAAAAGATCTCAAAAAATTAAAGGAGTTAGCCGCCATTGATGGTCTGGCTGGGGATTGCTTGAATCGAGCCTGCCGCCTGGAAAATGAGGTGGCGATGCTTAAATTGCTTTTTGAAAACTTAGTTCACGGGACATGGGAAATACCCTGGGAGTATAAGTTTGAAATCAGCGACACCTGGCAGGTGATTGTGCGCCAGGCACCGGTTAGTAAAAACTAAAACCGTAATTTTGATGGAAAGAAACAAAAAAGACCGAATAAAATCGGTCTTTTTCCTTTTTTCGGGAGCCACCTGTCGGGATTGGACCGACGACCTGCCGCTTACAAGGCGGCTGCTCTACCAGCTGAGCTAAGGTGGCAATTTTAATATTTAACTTTATACTCCTCTATCCATCCGAGCAGTAATTCAAGTAATAATTTATCGGGGTAATTTATGGTAATTGTACCAAATCTAGATTTGTTTTTATGAGAATTATTTCCGCCCGGGTGGATTGATGACTTGTAAAAATTTTCAATTTTTATGCCCGTCAGCTTTGCCCAAAACGCTTTTGTTTGGCTCTCTTTGAGGTCAGGATATAAATGGATTAAGGCTTTTAGTCTTTCTTCTTGAACCCCGCAGATTTTTCTGAGGAATTTAAGAAAAACACAAATCATCTCTGGGTCGCTATTGGTGAATTTTAAGACATTGCCAGTTTTTGCTCCTTCCCCCCAATAAAGCATAATGCCGGCAGTTTTTAGATCTTTTAGGGCGGGGGAGAGGTTCGTATTTTTCTGAAATGGTTTTTTGTCTTTTTTAGTAAAATACCAATTATTTATCGCTTCGTTTATCGGTCTTCTTGGCACCTCACCTTTG
>CAIMEI010000156.1 GCA_903839955.1 Candidatus Falkowiibacteriota bacterium
AGGCTTCTAAGCGCCCGCGCTTAGCGATTTTTCATAATTTTTTGGACAATGTCGGCGGTGCCGAAATAGTCGCCCTGACTTTGGCCCGGGAGCTGGAAGCGGATATTTACACTACTAATTTTGACCCGGAAAAAGTTCGGCAGATGGGCTTTTCGCCGCGCCGCATTTTTTCTATTGGCCGGGTGCCGAAAAATCCGCCCTTCAAGCAGGAATTCTGCCACTGGCGCTTCAAATGTTTAAACCTCGGCCGGCGCTACGATTTTTATCTCCTGGCGGGCGACTGGTCGGTTGCTGGCGCCAAACAGCATCAGCCGAATCTCTGGTATGCCCATTCGCCGATCCGGGAAATCTGGGATCTCTATGATTATAATAAAAAATTCGTTGTTTCTTGGTGGCAGATCCCGTTTTTCGCCGTCTGGGTTTTTTGGCGCCGCCTGGCTAACCGGCGCGACCTGAAAAGCGTTCAACAGATTTTGTGCAGTTCGACTGGCGTGCAAAAAAGGATTGCCAAATATTTGAACAGGGAAGCCCGAGTCGTTTATCCGCCGGTCGATGTCAACAGTTTTTATTTCGGCCAGGCGGGAGATTTCTGGTTGTCGGTGAACCGCCTTTACGATTATAAGCGGGTGGATTTACAGCTGAAAGCTTTTCGGGCTCTGCCAGGCGAAAAGCTGATTGTCGTCGGACCTCATGAAAAAGCGCCGCGCTTCCAGTCTTACGCCAAATACTGCCACGAAATAAAACCAGCGAACGTGGAAATTATTTCCCAGATTGAGCGGGTCGATTTAATCAATCTTTATGCCAATTGCCGTGGTTTTATCGCCACTTCCCGCGACGAAGACTTTGGCATTAATGTTGTTGAGGCTTTGGCCGCTGGCAAGCCGGTTATTGCTTCCAACGAAGGCGGTTACCGGGAGACAATGGCGGGTGGCGCCACAGGGCTATTGCTAGATGAGATTGATGAATATAAATTAGCGCAAGCTGTTCAAAAAATCAGCGCCGAAATCGAGAGCGAGCCGCTAAAATTCAAAGGCGCTTGCCAAGCTCAAGCGCAGAAATTTGACGTCACAGTATTTATCCAAAAAATTAACGAGGCGATCGGAATAATATGAGCATCCCGAAAATCATCCACCAAACTTGGAAGACCCAGGAAATTCCTCCGGAATTGGTTTTCTGCGTGGAGTCGTGGAAGAAACTGAACCCCGACTGGCAATGTATCTTGTGGACCGACGAGGAGATGGATGTTTTTGTGAAAAAATATTTTCCGGAAATACACGGAGTCTATGTCAGCTATCCAACTAATATTTTTCGCGCCGACTTATTCCGATTATTAGTTGTCTACCAAATGGGCGGTGTTTACGCGGACTTGGACATGGAGTGTCTCAAACCGCTAGATTTTTTATTGGCCGCTCATGTCGGCGGCAAAGAGTTTGCTATCTCTTTCGAGCCGCCAGCGCAATCAATCGGAATTTTCAACAAAAACAGGCTTTATGCCGCCAATTTTCTAATCGCCTGTCTGGGAAATGAAATCTTGGGCGGAATAATAAAATTTATTGTCAGAAATAAAATTGTTGAACTGGATGTTTTAGGGACGACTGGCCCGATAGCTATTACGAAAAGTCTGGCGGATTTTTTGCCGGACGAAAAGGCGGCGATTATCGATTGGCGAGTGGTAAACCCTATTCTAGACATATCCAACGAAAGTCTCCGGCCATTATTTCGGCGCCAGTCTTTGAGGA
>CAIMEI010000157.1 GCA_903839955.1 Candidatus Falkowiibacteriota bacterium
CGGAATTTTATTTTTTAGACCTTATTCCGTCAAGGATATAAAAAATAAATTACCGACTCCGCAAGGGGAACAAGACTCGAACCTGTCACCTCCTGCTCGTCAGGCAGGCGCTCTGCCAAATGAGCTATCCCCTTATTTATAAAATGAACAAAAAACTCCCAAACGGCAATTACCTCAGTCATGGAAACATTCAAAAATAAATGGCTCTTGCCGCCGGGAGGAATGACTTAAATTATTACTAACTGAATATTAGCAAAATAAGTCAAGCTGTCAAGAGTAAAAAAAAGAGGACCCAAACTTTCCCGCTGGACGCCTTGACAGCATCAGAGTGATTAAAAATTTGGGTCCGAGTGCGGAGAGCCAGACTCGAACTGACGACCCCGGCATTAATAGTGCCGTGCTCTAGCCAACTGAGCTACCTCCGTGTTTAGTTTTTTTAAAAAAGAGCAAAAACGCTTCCCCGGGTAAAAATTTACAGAATATGTCGAGATAGCGAAACCCCGGGGAGCGCCAAATCCAAATGTAGTTATAAGCTCTAGTATATTAGCAAATTTTTACCTCCTGTCAATAGCCGCCCCTGGCTTGAAAAAATAATTCCGCTTTGCTAAGATAGGGGCAGGGTTCAAAGGTAATCCTATTTTTATTATTGTGCGGGGTGTAGTATAGCGGTAGTACGCGTCCATGGGGTGGATGTAGCCCGGGTTCAATTCCCGGCACCCCGACCACGTATAACGTGGCAAGCGAACGAAGTGAGGAGGGGTGAAGCAGGCCAACTGCTTGGCCTGCGGCCGGAATTGAAAGCTCAAGGGGGCTCGTAGTATAGTGGTAATACGGGGCATTCGCATTGCTCAGACGCGAGTTCGATTCTCGCCGAGTCCACCAAGATTAGCCAAAAAAACGCCAAAGCGAATTAGGTTTCGCTAAAGCAAGCGCCAAGGCGGGCTGTGGTATAATGGTATTATGCACGATTCGGGTTCGTGCGATCGCGGTTCGATTCCGCGCAGCCCGACAAGAAATTGTCAAATATTACTGAAATTGCCAAAGAAGGTCAAATGGGCTATAATGGAGTAGCTCATTGTTATTGTGAAATCCCCTTTTAATGGGTTTTTTTATTATGATTGATTTTAAGCAAAAAATAGAACAAGAAGAGCGATATCGCTACCCTGCCGAAGAAGACTTAAAACCCAACCGCAAAACCAAACGTCTATTCACATATTTAGGAATATTAGCGGTTATTTTGATAATTTTTGTCGGTAAAGCCTTGGTTTCTAGCCAGGGCTCTTCTGGTGGCTGGTTCACCAACACCTTCTTGGGTGGAATTTCTCACTTAATCACCAGCCCGACCGGTGAATTGCAAGGCGAAAAAGATGACCGCATCAATATCCTGCTTCTCGGCGATGGTGGCGATGGCCACGATGGCGCCAATCTGACCGACACCATAATTCTCGTTTCCATCAAACCTTCCACCAAGCAAGCCTCCATGATTTCCATCCCGCGCGACATGTTAGTCCCCACTGGCAGCGGCTCTTGGCAAAAAGTAAATAGCCTCAACGCCTACGCCGAAGCCAAGGAGAAAGGCAGCGGCGGGCCAGTCACTGCCGCAGCGCTTAGTAAATTGCTCGGCCAACCAATTCCTTACTATGTCCGGGTGGACTTTGACGGCTTCATCAACATCATTGATGAGGTTGGCGGACTGAACGTTTACGTAGAAAACACTTTTGACGACTATAGCTACCCGATCCGCGGACAAGAAGATAACCCAAATTATGCCGCCCGCTTTGAACATCTGCACTTTGATCAGGGCTGGCAAAAAATGGATGGCATCACTGCCCTGAAATACACCCGCAGCCGCCACGCACTCGGCAAAGAAGGCAGCGATTTTGCGCGCGCCCGGAGACAGCAGATTGTCCTGGAGGGAGTAAAAGAAAAAGTTCTTTCCCTCAATACTCTCGGCAACCCAGTAATGATTGCCAAAATCATCAGCCAACTAGAATCGCACATCAGCACCAACTTGCAGGTCGTGGACATCATCAAACTCTGGAACATGTCCAAAGACATCCAGAAAAACCAAATCATCAACCGTGTCCTGGACAACTCGGCTGCCGGCTTGCTCGTGGATGGCCGCGGCGATGATGGAGCTTACATCTTATTACCGCGCGGCGGCAGCTTCAAACAGATTCAGGATTTGATTGCCACCGTTTTCGGCGATACCGCCCCGGTAGATAGCGGTTCGAATATCACCGTGCCAGAAATAACCACCGTTAAAGTGCCAAAAATAAAAGAAAGTGCTAACGTCGAAGTGTTGAATGGCAGTTGGACTCCCGGCGTGGCCTCGCAGGCCGCCAACGAACTAAAATCTGCCGGCTTCAACGTCCTAAAATTCGGCAATTCCCCCGAAAGAAACTACACCAAAAACACCATCTACGATCTTAGCTACGGCGTCAAAAAAACACAATTAGAAGCCTTGAAAACGGCTTTTAGCGCCGAGGAATCGTTCAGCTGGCCGACTTGGCTGGAGGACAAAATTTCCGCCTACGAAACCAAGACCACCAGCACAATAATTGGCGCCACTAGCAGCGACGTCAGTGTCGCCACCGACACTGCCACTAGCAGCGATATCACTAGCGCCGTTATTCAAAAAGCCACTAGCACTCCCGACTTCATCTTGATTTTGGGCGATAAGAATAATACCACCACCGTTAACGAATAAAACTATGGAAAAAGTCAGCAAGAGACCACTGGTCGCCTTATTTGGCCGCACTAATGTGGGGAAATCAACTTTATTTAATTGTCTCACCGAAAGGAAGCAGGCGCTGGTTTCGGATATTCCCGGCACCACGCGCGACAGCAATCTCGGCTCCGTAGAGTGGGACGGCTTTTCTTTTGACCTGGTGGACACCGCCGGAATTTTGGACGGTATCTTTTTAGAGAAAAAAACCAAAGGGCAATTAACCGACATTGATGAAAAAACCCAGCGCCAAGCCAAGGCCTATTTGGAAAAAGCGGACCTGCTAATTTTTATCGTGGACAATAAAACCGGCCTGCTCGCCGAAGACAAAGAGCTCGCCAAAATCATCAAGAAAATCCCTGCCCTGAAAAACAAAATCATTCTCGTCGCCAATAAAGCGGACAGCTACAAACAGCGTGCCGAAACCGCCGAGTTCAACAAGCTTGGACTAGGTGAACCGTTAATCATTTCCGCTGCCTCCGGTGCCGGAACCGGCGACTTGCTGGAACAAATTATTGCTTCCCTCAAAAAACAAAAGCTGATCCGCAAAAGCCTGAAGGCTGTCAAAGAAAAAACCGAGGTGGAAAAACCCATCAAAATCTGCATTCTCGGCAAACCGAACGTCGGCAAGTCGTCTTTTCTTAATTCCGTTTTGGGCTACGAACGCGTGATTGTTTCCGAAATCGCCCACACCACCCGCGAACCGCAAAACACCGAAATTGAATTCAAGGGGCGAAAAATACAAATCGTGGACACGGCCGGCATCAGCCGCCAGGGGCACAAAGCCGAGCGCCTAGAAAAATACGGCATTGAAAAAACCTTGTCCGTCCTCAAAAAGGCCGACATTGCTTTTTTGATGATTGATATCAGCGAAGGCATCACCCACCAAGACGCCAAATTAGTGCAAGAAATTTTTGACCGCGGCACCAGTCTGGTGATTGTCGCCAACAAATGGGATAAAATTGAAAAACGCGATCCCAAAGTCTGGAAAGAAAACATCTACGCCAAATTCCCTTTCGCCATGTGGGCACCGATTGAGTTCATTTCTTCTCTGCCTGGCAGCAGCAAACAAAATCAGAGCAAAACCGGCGGTTTTTCCTCGGAAGAATTAAGCAAGAAAATCAATCACCTGCTCACCATGGCCATTGAAATTGATGCTTGCCGTAAAA
>CAIMEI010000158.1 GCA_903839955.1 Candidatus Falkowiibacteriota bacterium
AATAAATTTTTGATATTCGTCAGTGGTGATGCCGCGGGCAAAAAGATTATTATCATAGGCCGGCCAAGAAACCAGGGCCAAAACCTCGCCATTGCGCGGGTCCAAAATAACCACCGCTCCCGACTTGAGATGCAGCTTGTCCAAATAGCGGCGCAGAACCATTTCGCTTTCCTGTTGAAGGCCTTTATCAATGGAAAGCTGTAAATTGGCGCCGTCAGTGGCAGCCGTTTCGCTCACCACATTGCTCATTTGACCCAAGGCGTCCACTTCGGAATCCTTGTGGCCTGGAACGCCGCGCAGTTCTTTTTCCCAAACATATTCCAAGCCGGACTTGCCGATGTAGTCCACCGGCGTGTAGCCGTCGGGATTATCAGCCAATTCTTTTTCACTGATTTTTCCAGTGTAGCCGAGGATATGCGATAAGGAGGCACTATGATCATCGGCCGAAATTTCGTAATTACGCCGGATTTTATTGGACAAAAAGACGCCCGGCTGGCCGTCCACCTCCAAATACAAACGCAGGGCCTGGTTATAATCAATATTATCGGCGATAAAAAATGGCTCGTAATACTTGAAAGAACTGCTTTTGATGGCCGCGAGCTGTTCTTTAGTCTGCAAGAAAAGCGGGCTGTCCTGCACTAAATCCAAGGAAGACGAAGCGCTGGAAGAGGCAACGGTACCGGATTGGCCGCCCAAAATATTGGCGACTTGGCGCAGAAGATCGTCGCGCTTTTCCTCGTCTTTGGGTAATTCGCTGGGGATTAGATAGAGGACGAAGTTGGCAGAATTGTGGACTAGGGGGATCAGGTTGCGATCGTAAATGATGCCGCGCTTAGGCTCAATGACCTCTGAGCGCAAGCGGTTCCCCTCCGACAAGCCGTAGTAGTAATCATTTCTAATAATTTGCAAAAAAATCGCTCGGCCCAGGACGATGCCCAAAAAGACCAAGACCACTAAGCGCATCCAAAACAAGCGGCCCAAATCAAAAGTGAGGCCGACTGATTCCGGATGGCTAGTGTTGTCGGCAATAAAAGAGTGCTCGGTCCAATCAGTGTAATAGAAAGAGCTTTTGAGGGCGCCAAAACGGCCCTCTTTGATGACAAAGGGGTTTTCTCCGGTTTCCTCCCGTTCAGTCAGGGACTTATTAGAAAATGCCCATTTTCTTAGCATATTACCTGGATTATAGCAGATTTTGGCGAAAAAACAAATGAAAGCCGCGGGACGGAAAAAAGTTTTACACCGAGCTTAACCGCAGTTTAGATAAAATTTATCTGCCATATGCTAAAATGGGAAATGTAATTTTTAAAAACCCTTAAAACCTTGAAAAAGGATATGAAAATCTTAATTGTGGAGGATGAAGCCGCCATGAACGCCTTCCTCGTCCAGGCCTTAAAAAGCGAAAATCACGCCGTGGACAGTGCTCGTGACGGCGAAGAAGGATCTTTCCTAGCGCGCACCAACGAGTACGACCTGATTCTCTTGGATTATCTTCTGCCGAATCTGAATGGCTTGGAAGTAATCAAAGAAATCCGCGCCGAGAAAAATAGCACGCCAATCATCATGCTCACGGTTTGCTCGGAGCTAGATGACAAGGTGGATGTTTTGACCGCTGGAGCGGATGACTATTTAACCAAGCCCTTCTCCATGGCCGAACTTTCCGCCCGCATCAATGCCGTCGGCCGCCGGCCAAAAATCAAGGAACCAAAAATCCTCTCTTGCGGCTCGATTGTTCTTGATCCGGAAAATTTTTCCGTCAATCACAAAGGGAAAAACATCGTCCTGACCGGCAAAGAATTCGCCCTGTTGGAATTTATGGTCAAAAATCAGGACAAGGTCCTCTCGCGCACCAAAATTCTGGAAGCGGTTTGGGATGTTAATGGCGACCCTTTCTCCAACACCATTGAAATGCATATCCTCAAGCTCAGAAAAAAATTGAACGACAAAAAACAAAAACTAATCCGCACCTTGCCTGGCCGAGGATATCGCTTAGAATCCCCGACTCCGCAAAGCCCTAAAGTATGAAAAACAAAAAAACCAAAAACCAGTCTG
>CAIMEI010000159.1 GCA_903839955.1 Candidatus Falkowiibacteriota bacterium
CTTGAGGCGCTTTTCGACCTTGGCCAATTCCAGTTCCACGATTTTTCCCAAAGATTCTTTGTTCAGGTTTTTGAAGACGACGATTTCGTCGATGCGGTTTAAAAATTCCAGCTTGAAATTGTCGCGCAGAATTTTATCAATTTTGTCTTTCATTTCTTCACTGCGTTCCTGCTCAATATTTTTCGGGTCATGATCGCCGAAGCCGATGGTGTATTGGCGGATAATTTCGTTGCCGAGATTGGAGGTCATGATGATGACCGTGTTTTTGAAGCTCACCGTTCTTCCTTTGGAGTCGGTGAGGCGGCCGTCGTCGAGAATTTGCAGAAGCATATTGAACATTTCCGGATGCGCTTTTTCAATTTCATCAAAGAGGATGACGCTGTAGGGTTTGCGGCGGACTTTTTCGGTCAGCTGGCCGCCTTCCTCGTGGCCGACGTAGCCGGGCGGGGAACCGATCAGTTTGGCGACGCTGTGCTTTTCCATGAATTCGCTCATGTCCAAGCGGATCAGGGAATTTTCGTCGTTGAAGATGAAACGGGCGAGCGCTTTGGCCAATTCAGTTTTGCCGACACCGGTTGGGCCGACAAAAAGAAAGGAACCGATTGGTTTTTTCTCTTCGTTGATACCGGCGCGGTTGCGGCGGATAGCGTTGGAAACGGCGGTGATGGCTTCGTCTTGGCCGATAACTTCTTTTTTGAGTTCAGTTTCGGTGTGCACTAATTTTTGCAAGTCGCTTTGGAGCATTTTTTGCACCGGAATTCCAGTCCAGCGGGCGACTACCTTGGCAATGTCTTCTTCGTCCACTTCTTCCTTGAGAATGCGCTGGCCGCTTTTTTGGATTTTGGCGAGATCTTCCTGAAGTTTGTGGATGTTATTTTCTTTTTCGGGAATGAGGCCGTATTTTATTTTAGCCACTTCCGCCAGATCGTCGCCGCGGCGTTCAATAATTTCGGCGCGCGCCTTGAGTTCGTCGATTTCTTTTTTATCGGCGCGGATTTGGCTGATGATATTTTTTTCGTTTTGCCAGTGGAGTTCTAGTTGGTTGCTCTTTTCTTTTAGTTCGCTCAAGGCTTTGTTGATGCCGCGCAATTTGGCGGATTTGGGTTCGGTGCTAATAAGACCGGCGCGGGTGATTTCCAGTCTTTTGACTTCGCGCTTGAGGCGGTCCAGTTCTTCGGGCATGGAATCGATTTCCATCCGTAAGGCAGAAGTCGCTTCGTCAACCAGGTCCACGGCTTTATCCGGCAAAAAACGATCGGCGATGTAGCGATCGGATAGTTTGGCGGCGGCAATTAGGGCATTGTCAGTGATGCGCACGCCGTGATGGACTTCGTATTTTTCTTTGATGCCTCGAAGAATGGCGACGGTGTCTTCCAAGCTCGGCTCGTTGACCATGATCGGTTGAAAGCGGCGCTCCAGGGCGGCATCGCGTTCAATGTATTTTTGGTATTCCTTGGTGGTGGTGGCGCCGATGGTGCGCAGTTCGCCGCGCGCCAAAGCCGGCTTGAGCATGTTGCTGGCATCAATCGAGCCTTCGCTGGCGCCGGCACCGATAATAGTGTGTAGTTCGTCAATAAATAAAATTATCTGGCCATTGGAATTTTCCACTTCACGCAAAACTGCTTTAAGTCGGTCTTCAAATTCACCACGGAATTTAGTACCGGCAATTAAGGAACCCAGATCCAAAGC
>CAIMEI010000160.1 GCA_903839955.1 Candidatus Falkowiibacteriota bacterium
AATTACGCCATCGGGCGAATCTTTATAACAGGCCTTTTTGAAGGCTTCTTGACTTAATTTTGTTAATTCTTGGCCAAATTTTTCTAGCTCCCCAAAGTTTTCCACAAGTTGTTCACAATAGAAAATTTGGCTAATTTCCACTTTATTTTTCAAAGCCTCCTTAATCTCCCGCAAACCATCAATCAAAAACAAACCTTCTTCGCGTCGTAAAGACGCCTTATCGCGCAGGGTGACGAGGAACTTGATTTTGGGATTGCTAACACTATTAATATTTTCCATAAACCCATTATAGCGATTAAATTCGGATTTGACAAAAATACAGATAAAGTCTAGGATTAATTATTAAATGTTTAATAACTTAATAAAAAAGGAGAGCTAAATGAAAAGATTACAAGAAATAATAAAAAGAATGGAGAAACTTAGTAATAAAAAAAATACTCCAGAAAAAATTGAAGAACTAAAAAAACTAAAGGAGGAAGCCGATAAAATTGCCGGCACTTTACCGGAAATAATAATGAATCATTATTTATTAGCTTTAAACTAGAAGTGCCACCCCATTAAAGAAATCAAAGGAGCCATATCATGTCTCCTTTTTTATTACAAATTCACATTCCTGCCATTCTGATATATAATAAGCTTGTTAAATTATCAACCTACTATGCCTATAAAACATCTAAAAGCGATCCGCCCCGAATGGCGTGATCCTAGCCGCTTCGAACCAACCAGATACCGAGAAAAACCAAAAAAATCCCCCAAAAACTGGCGGGGACGAATTTTTAATAGACGGACTTTCAAGTGGCTAATCTATTTAATTTTAGCTGGGATTTTGGTTTTGTCGGCCCTAGTTTTGTGGTTTTCTCGCGACCTGCCAAACCCTAACCAGTTAATTAATCGCGACGTCGCTCAAAGCACCAAGATTTACGATCGTACCGGCCAACACATCCTTTACGAAATTCATGGCGACCAAAAAAGAACCTTGGTTTCTATCAATGATATTCCGGCCAACGTCAAAAACGCCACCATTTCCATTGAAGACAAAGACTTCTATCACCATGGCGGTGTTAGCTTTTGGGCAATTTTCCGAACCCTGGTTACTGATATTATTTATCGCCGTTCCGCCGGCGGCTCCACCCTCACCCAACAGCTCGTTAAGAATGCCATTTTGAGCAATGAAAAAAGCATTGGCCGCAAGATCAAGGAAATAATTCTCGCCCAACAGATTGAAAAAAAATTCACCAAAGACCAAATTCTACAGATGTATCTTAATGAAATTCCTTATGGCTCCAGCTCTTATGGCGTAGAAGAAGCGAGCCAGCGCTATTTCGGCAAGAGCGTGAAGGATGTTGACCTCGCTGAGGCCGCGATTCTCGCTGCGCTCCCGCAAGCCCCAAGCCGTTACTCTCCTTATGGGTCCAACAAAAAATTATTAATTGCCCGCCAGCAATACGTTTTGGATTTAATGGCTGAGCAGGGATATATCAGCGCCGACCAGCGCGATCAAGCCAAAAAAGAAGAAGTAAAATTTCAAACCCCCGAAGCCAGTATCATCGCGCCGCACTTTGTGATGTATGTTAAAGATCTCCTTGCTGAAAAATATGGTGAAACAATGGTGGAGGAAGGCGGCTTAAAAGTTTATACCACCCTGGATTTTGACAAACAACAATTAGCCGAGCAAATCGTAAAAGACAAAACCGCTAATTACCCAGAAAAATATAATGCCCACAACGCCGCCCTCGTCTCCATTGATCCAAAAACTGGGCAAATTCTCGCCATGGTTGGTTCGCGTGATTATTTCGACGAAAGCATTGACGGCCAAGTTAACGTCGTCACTAGTCCGCGCCAGCCAGGCTCATCCATCAAGCCTTTGGTTTATGCCACTCTTTTTGAAAAAGGTTATTCCCCGGAGACTATTCTTTACGACGTCAACACCAATTTTTCCACCGACCCCGCCAACCCCTACGAACCAAAAGACTATAATCTCAAAGAAAATGGTCCCGTTAGTATTCGCCAGGCCCTTGCTGGTTCTTTAAACATTCCAGCGGTTAAGGCTATTTATCTCGCCGATATTCACAATGTTATTAGTAACGCCGGCCAGTTGGGCTACACCACCCTCACCGACCCCGACCGCTATGGCTTGGCTTTGGTGTTGGGCGGCGGTGAAGTAAAACTTCTGGAACACGCCAATGCGTTTAGTGTTTTCGCTACCGAAGGAAAAGTGCCCACCATCATGTCCATCCTCAAAGTGGAAGATAAAAACGGCATCACCTTAGAAGATAATCAGGTGCAAATTAAGGATGGCCCCTTCCAGCCCAGTACAATAGATAAAATCAACAGTATTCTTTCTGATAATCAGGCGCGCACTTTTGTGTTTGGCGCCAATAACTATTTAACCCTCGGTGATCGCCCGGTGGCCGCCAAGACCGGTACCACCAATGATTTCCGCGACGCCTGGACTATCGGTTACACCCCCTCCCTAATCACCGGGGTCTGGGTTGGCAATAACGACAACACCAAAATGAAAAGCGGCGCTGATGGCAGTGTGGTCGCCGCCCCAATCTGGCACGACTTCATGAAGGCGGCGCTCCAAAATTCGCCAATTGAAAACTTCAATCCCTACACGCCAGTAAAAACCGGCAAAGCAATTATTGATGGTGACCTTTCTGGCGCCAATGTTATTCAGGTGGATAAATTTTCCGGTCTGCTCGCCAGCAGTTCCACGCCGCCAGAGTTAATCGAACAAAGGACCATTGGCACGCCCCACAGCATTCTTTATTACGTCGACAAAAACGATCCGCTCGGCTCAAAACCCGATCACCCTGAAAATGACCCGCAATTCGTCGGTTGGGAAAAAGGCGTTGCCGATTGGTATAAAAAACAAAACAAAGGAACAAGCTCAACCGAAGTTATTCCAACTGAATACGACAACGTCCACACAGAGGCTAATAAACCGCTCGTAACCATCCTCTCTCCGACAGATAACCAAACTATCAACGGAACCCAAATTAACGCGCTAATTGGCGCCAGTGCCCTCAGGGGGGTTTATATCACCGAGTACGCCTTGGATGATTCCGGTTTCGTTGCTAGCGGCAAAGCTCTTAGTTTTGGAGTGGATGTTTCTAGTTTAGCGAGTGGCTACCACAAAATTAGTTTCAAAGTCTGTGATGATGTTTTAAACTGCAGCGCCACCTCCACCAACTTCAACCTAGTCAAATAAGCAAAAATCCAAGCTCACAAAAAACTCCCCAGATGGGGAGTTTTTTAAATTCGTAAAAAAATATTTGCTACTGACGAATCGGCATAACGATGTAAAAATAATTTTCCTCCTTAACTGGCGAAAGCATACAGGGGGAATTATCACTAATCACCTTAAGGTTAATCTCTTCGTCGCTAATATTATTTAAACCATCTAATAGGTAGCGAAAATTAACGGTGATTTCATTATCGCTGCCATTTTGCCGACAAGAAAGTTCAATACGGCTCTCCCCACTTTGACCAGAGGATGAATAGACCACCAACTTGCCGTTTTTAAAATCCAAACCCACGTCATTAATCCCGCTCTTGGAGAAAATTGAAGCCGCCTTAACGGCGCGCAAAAATTCCACCCGATTCAAAATAACACTAGTGTTAAATTTTTCTGGCACAATTTGGCGATAATCCGGAAAATTCCCATTAATCAACCGCGAAACCAAATCCGTTGAATCAACCGAAAACATAATTTGGTTGTCGGAAATAAAAATTTTCACCTGCTTAATGTTTTCCTCGGAGGAATCGCTATCAGAAAAATTAGAAATCATGCGCAGAAATTCTTGAATAGTTTTAGCGGGAACAATAAATTTTTGATCCTCAATCGGCGCGCCCTGCCAATCAATAATAATTTCCTTCTCCGCTAAGCGATAACTATCCGTAGAAGCCAACACCAGGCGGGAGCCAAAAAAACTAAAGAGCACGCCGGATAGTTCAACTCTATTTTCATTAGTGGAAACCGCAAAAATAACTCGCGAAAGCGCTCTTTTGAGTTCCTCGATATCACAAACACAGAAGTTTTCCCCAGACAAGGTGGGGATAAGTGGAAACTCTCGGGCATTCTCCCCTTTGATTTTTGTTTTATAATTATCACATTCAATTTTTAACTCCTCGGCGTTTTCCGAAACCTCAACATTATCCCCGGCCAAAAAATTAACATATTCTGAGATGGTTTTGGAGTCAACCGTGAAATCCCCTTCTTCCTCCACCTTCCCCCGAAGACGATGAACAATACCAATTTCCAAATTAGTGCTCACTAGTTCCACTCCACTGCTATCCGCCTTGATCAAGACATTGTTTAGGATGGGCAAGTTGATGTTTTTAGTGGTGATGTGTCCAACGATGGATAGTCCCTTTTTCAAGTTCTCTCTCCGGATAATAAATT
>CAIMEI010000161.1 GCA_903839955.1 Candidatus Falkowiibacteriota bacterium
CAAGGAAGCTAGTTTTTTGGCAAAGTCCCGATCATTTTTTTCTTCGCCGCTTTCAAAGCGCAAGTTCTCCAACAAAAGAAGTTCGCCGTTCTTGAGATTGGCAATCTCCTGCACCGTCTTGGCACCGATTAATTCGGAAAAGAATTTTATTTTTCTTTTATAGGCCTGGGCGGTTAATAATTTTTGCAAGGATTTGGCCACGGGCGCCAAGGAAAGCTCCGGTTTGAATTCGCCCTTGGGCGAACCCAGGTGGCTCATTGCGACGACGCGCGCTCCTTTTTTGAGAAGATATTCAATCGTCGGCAGGGACATTTTGATTTTATAATCTTCAACGACTCGGCCGTTCTTGAGGGGGACGTTAAAATCAACGCGCAGCAAAACCGTTTTCCCTTTCAGGTTTTTGACTTGGCGGAGAGATTTTATTTTCATAAATATTTTACTTTAAGGCTCCCAGCTTCACGGAAGCCTCGGCGTTCACGCCGGAACGCGAGTAAGAAATCAAAAGACTTTGTCCAGGTAAATAGTTCTGGATGATTGCGCTCAGGTCGTCCTCACCGCTAATCGTTTCCCCGTTCACTGCCAAAATTAAATCACCTTTTTTGAGGCCGGCTTTCTCGGCTGGACTGCCTTTAACGACAGCCTCATTCTTGGCGCCGGAATAAATCAGCGCGCCCGCATCCTGGTTGAAACCGGGAATTCTTAAATCGGCTAAATTATAATAGTTGACGCCGAAATACGGTTCAGAGATTTGGTTCATTTTGAATAAAGATCTCAATCTGGCGTTTAAGGGATAAACCGGAAAAACTTTGCCGCTCGAAGTCTGCCAGGCCAATAAATCCCCGGCTAAATTAAAGATAAAACTGGGTTTGGCGGAAACGCCGGCATTCAAATCCAAAACCAAACTTTCGGAAGAGTCTTCGCTGGAGCGCAATAAGCTATCCTTTTCGCGATCGGCCAGGAAACCGAAATCAACGCTGTGCCCGCCGTCATAGGAAAATAACGCTTGGCCGATTTTTAAGTCCGCCGGCTTAGCCAAATTCAAAACCGACAGACTGCCCGCCGAAGCCAAATGCACCAAAACCGGCATCGCCTCTTGATAATTTTTCTCATTGGCCGTCCGATCAGCAAAGATTGCCTGATCAACGTGATACACTTTTCCCTCAGAATCCAGGGCGTCGTAGTCGCTAATAATTTTCTTCGGATCAATACTTTTTTGGTTCCCCGGCCAAAGCGCCAGGATCCAACCGTCCGCCGACATGATGACGCCGGAAGAAAAAGGTTCTTTTAATAAATAAAATTTGCTGGCATCCAAATTCTTGGCAACGCTATCTTTGTCCGCCGACTGCAGGCGGGGATAAAATTTAACCATGCTGGCGGAAACAGCGGTGATGCTTTCTTCGGCTTTTTGGTCTTGGTTAACCACCACTTCCTTGGGATTGCGAATCACCAAATTGGCGTTTCCCCAATTGTAGTCCGCCACTTTTACGTCAGCGCCGGTTTGCGGATTAATCAAATAAACGGCGACCAAGAAACAGCCGACCGCGCCGACGATTAGCGCTGTCAGGGCGGAAAAAATAATAGTCAGGAAAGGACCGCCGAAAAACGAGCGTTTTTCCGGAGAGTCGGGGATTACCTTGGGGCTATTATTTTTGGTAGAAGAAATATTTTTTTTGCCTTTGTTCATATATTTATTTGCTAATAATATTGTAGCACGAAAAGAGGAAGTCCAAAAACTAAAGCCAGCGTGCGGTTAAAACTAAGATCGCGGTTGCCAGGATGGAAAACACTAAATAATAACGCAATTGTTTTTTGGGGATATCGCCCAATAGATGCAAGCGGCCAACGCCGACCACAAAATAGAAAACAATCGTCATAATCATTCCCAAAAGCTGATAGCTAAAAGGCAAAAAGAAGAGCACGGCCGCGAACTCGCACAAAATTAAAAAAGCAATCAAGAAGAAGCTTAGATTTTTTCTAATCGCTGAAGAAGCAAAAATAAAAATCTGATACCAGGCAGCTAAAATTGCTACCGACAAGCCAGCGAGAACGGGCCAGACTGAATAGCCGAGAAAAACTTTCGCCCCATAAGCGGCGCTAGCGGAGAAAAACACCGCCAACACGCCGCCAAAAAAAGAAAGGTTTTTCAGCTTGTCGATGCGCGCCTCGGCGACGGCCACCAGATAATAAGCATTCTTGAGATAGTTAAAGAGAAAAAAAGCATTAACCAGCAAAACTAGCTGGCCAGTAAACCAATTCGGTTCCAAGGAGAAATAGAATAAGCTGCTGACATTGAAAATTACTGGCAAAACCGCATAGTCCCACCAATGTCCCGGATGGCTCGCCGCCTTTTTTTTGAAAAGCCAGAAGGACCAATAGATTAGCGCTAGAGAGCTGATAGCCATCATCGGAAAGAAAACACTCGGCGAAAAAATAATCGCCTCTGACGAGGAAAATATTAGGACTGGCAGAAGCAGAACGCTTAGGCGAAGATAAAACATATTTGCTTAAATTATTTGATAACTACCGTCGTGCCAATCGGCAAGCGGTCATAAAGATATTTGGCATTCTGCGCGCTCAAGCGCACACAGCCATGCGAAACCGGCTTTCCCAAGTGGCTAGCACCCTCCTGATAGCCGTTTGGCCAAATCGGCAGTTCATGCAAGCCGATTTCCCCGTTTCCCAGGCCCATCCAATAAGGCATCCAAAGCCCATGCGCTTTTGACCAAGCTTTTGGGGATTTATTGGTGATTTTATAGGTTCCCTTGGGGGTGGGGGTGCTCGCCTTGCCGCTGGAAATAGTGAACTCTTTCCATTTTATACCACCAACGAAAAAAGACAATTTTTGCGA
>CAIMEI010000162.1 GCA_903839955.1 Candidatus Falkowiibacteriota bacterium
AGTAGTGGTGGCGCCGATAGTGCGCAGTTCGCCGCGGGCCAAAGCCGGTTTGAGCATGTTGCTCGCGTCAATGGAGCCTTCGCTGGCGCCTGCGCCGATAATGGTGTGCAGTTCGTCAATAAACAAAATTATCTGGCCGTTGCTTTGTACTTCCTTGAGCACTGCTTTGAGGCGGTCTTCAAATTCACCGCGGAATTTGGCGCCGGCGACCATGGCGCCGAGATCTAGTGTGAGGACTTGTTTGTTTTTGAGATTTTCCGGAACGTCGCCAGAGACAATGCGTTGCGCTAAGCCTTCCACAATCGCGGTTTTTCCGGTGCCGGGCTCGCCGATTAAGACGGGATTGTTTTTGGTGCGGCGCAATAAAACCTGCATGATGCGGCGGATTTCTTCATCGCGGCCGATGACCGGGTCAAGCTTTTCTTTCTTGGCCAGCTCGGTGAGATTGAGCGTGTATTTTTCGAGGACGCGGTATTTGTTTTCCGGATCGGGGTCGGAAATAGTTTGATTGCCGCGCAGTTCTTTGATGATTGGGGCGACGCTCTCGTAGGAAACTTTGAAATGCAAGAGAATAGCTTGGGCGGGGCTTTTGATGCCGATGAGGGCGAGGAGGATGTGTTCGGTGGAGATGAATTCATCGTTCATCAAATCCGCCTCTTTTTTGGCGCGTTCCAAAATCACCGCCGTTTCACCGTTTCCCTGAACCGTGTTGACGGGGCCAGCCAAATTATTGGGAGTTTCGGTTTTGGGCAGTTTGCGAATTTCAGTTTCGGCCCGGTCGGCGACTTCCTCTGGGTCGGTGTGCAGTTTTTCTAAAATTGTTTTAACCAGGCTTTCCTCCTGATCCAAGAGCGCCAACAAAAGGTGCAGGGATTCAATATGCGGCTGGCCGCTTTCGTTGGCAATCACCTGGGCGCTGATAATCGCTTCTTGGGATTTGGTCGTGAATTTATTAAACATATAATAATAATTTAGCTTTGCTTAGTATTTAGCACTCTAATATCGCGAGTGCTAAATACAATATAACTCAAGCCCCTCTTCTTGTCAACTGAGAGGGCGCTTAAAAGTTGTTTTTTGGCCTATTTTTCGTTCTAGATTTGTGTTATAATTTTCTCATAAATATATGGTCAAAAAGAACCCTTTTTTTGCCTTCCTGACCGCGGTCGGGGAAGTGGCTTTCACTATCATTTATTTCCCCTTTTGGTGGTATTCGGTTGGTTTTATCCGCTTTTTGCGGTCGCTGGGAGGCTTCTTGAGAAATCGGGAAGAGTCTTTGGCGTGGTTTGTTTGGGTAAAAAACATTTTTCGCCCGATGTATGGCCAGGGCGATTTCGCTGGCCGGCTGATTAGTTTTGTCATGCGCCTGGTTCAGATCATTTTCCGCGGCGTGGCGCTAATTTTTTTCGTCTTGGTCGCTTTTATTCTGGCCGTCGCCTGGCTAGCCCTGCCGCCCCTGGTGCTGGCTTTTATCTTTTTGCAATTGCTTTAATCACATATGAATTATCAAGATAGCCAGCCCGAAAGAGAGGTTGATTGGTTCGGCGGCCGGCCGCTTTCCGGCGCCTACGAAACGCGCCTGGACCTCATCGCCATTAATCGCTCCAAAAAACGCCTCTTGGCTCTTTTGGATGGTTTTTGCTATCTCGTTTCCGGGCTTGGTTTAGTGGCTTTGGCTTTTTGGTTTTATAATAATAGCCAGTACCTGATTGCCAACCCGAGTAAAATTCTGTTTTTTTGGGCCATTCAACACCCCTTGCTTCTGGTCTTTTCCTGTTCCTTGCTGGCGGATTTATTTATTATTTATCGCCGCAGTGAAAAAAAAGCGGCCCAGCAGAAAATTAATTATTCTCATTGGTTTAGGACGGATTTATTACGCGAGGATTTGCTCGCTCCTTTTGCAGGCGAGAATCTCAAGGAATTGTCAGTGGCCAAAGGGTTCAGCGATGAAAGTTTGTCTTACCTGGACCAGGCCTATCTTTTGGCGAGAAAGTTCAAGCAAAGTGAAGTGCGGCCCATCCACCTCTTTCGGGTCTTACTGCGAAACAAAGAAATGCAAACGGTTTTTGTCCGTCTGCACGTTGACGCCAAAACCATGCTTGCCGAAATTGATCGCCACATCTCTGAAGGCGAGACGAGCACCGGAAAAACCATTTCTTCTCCCGGACTGCAAGCTTCGCTCACCGCGGCTTTTCAGAATGTCGCTCTCGCGCATCGTCCGGCCGTAAAAATTATTGATCTCTTGGGCGTGTTGCCGGAAAATGACCCGGTGCTCACGGAAATTTTATTTGACTTGGAGATTTCGCCGGAAAAATTGGAAAACGTTGTTTCTTGGTTTCAGATCAATGATCAGCTAGAAGAGAACTACCGCCGTTTTCGCACCTTGGCGCGTTTCAAGCCGGATAGCGGCATGAACCGCTCCTACACGGCCATTGCGACGCCGACTCTGAATAATTTTTCCCACGACCTAACTTTGGCCGCTAAATACGGTTACCTGGAAATGTGCGTGGCGCGCGACGAAGAGTTCTCCCAGATTTTTGAAAATATCGGCGGCGGCCGCAGCGGTCTTCTTCTGATCGGCCATCCGGGCGTCGGCAAAAGAACAATGCTCGAGGGCTTGGCGCAACTGATGGTTAAAGAGGAGGTACCAGAATTTTTGAAGGACAAGCGCCTGGTGGAACTGGATCTTTCACGCTTGATTGCCGGTGCTTCAGCGCCGGAAGCGCAAGAGCGCTTGTTGAATTGCATTTATGAAGCGTCTTCTTCGGGCAATATCGTTTTAGCCATTCAAAATATCGAAAATATTATTGGCATTAGCGTGGGCGAAGGCGGCAGTTTGGATCTTTCGGAAGTTTTGGCGGAAGCCTTATCCCGCAATCAGGTCATTTGTTTGGCGACCGTTAGTTTAGAGAATTACCGCCAGTATTTGGAGGGCAAAGCCCTGGACGAAGCGCTGGCCAAAATAAAAATTGAAGAACCGGACGAGAATCGGGCGATTCTAATTTTAGAAAGCAAGGTGGCTTTTTTGGAAAAGAAATACCAGATCTATTTTATTTACGAAGCAATTGAAGAAGCGGTCCGCATGTCCGACAAATATCTGCACGAAATTTTTCTGCCCCTCAAAGCTTTGAACGTTTTGCAGGATGCCGCGGTGGTGGCGGCCAAAAACGTGCGGCACGGCGCGTCTTCTTTCTGTGGGCGCGAAGAAGTGGCGGCTGCCATTAGTGCCATCACGGGCGTGCCGACCAGTAAAGTTTCAGAAAGCGAAGGCGAAAAATTATTAAATTTAGAAAGCGAAATTCATCAGCGCTTAATCGGCCAGGAAGAGGCGGTGTCGATGGTAGCTAATAGCTTGCGGCGCGCTCGCCTGGAACTTAAGGATCATAATCGGCCGATGGCTAGCTTTTTATTCTTGGGACCGACCGGCGTTGGTAAAACTGAATTAGCCAAAGCAGTGGCGGAAATTTATTTCGGCGGCGAAGAATTCATGGTCCGCTTGGATATGAGCGAATACCAATATCCTGACAGCGTCAAAAAAATGATTGGCGACGAAAATGGTGTCGCTGGCTATTTGACCGAGGCCGTTCGCAAAAAACCTTTTTCTTTGGTATTGTTTGACGAAGTGGAGAAAGCCCACCCCGATATTCTTAATTTATTCTTGCAGTTAATGGATGACGGACGCTTAACCGACGGGCAGGGAAGGACCATCAGCTTCAAGGATTCCATTATTATCGCCACTTCCAACATTGGCGCTCTGTATATTCAGGAGCAGTTGAAAAAGCCCATGTCTTTTGTCTTTTCGAGCATCTTTTTCAGGACGTAACGGGGGTCACCCTCA
>CAIMEI010000163.1 GCA_903839955.1 Candidatus Falkowiibacteriota bacterium
AATTTATGTCCAAAAAATTTATTGTGGCTTGCTCGCTGTCTGCCTTGGCTCTGGTGGCCACTGTGCCAGCCTTAGCGGCAACGAACAATGCCCAGCATCAACGTTTCGGCCAACCGGCTGTCTCCGGTCCGGTGACCGCGGTTAACGGTAATGCCATTACTCTCACTGGCGCCAATGGCACGGTATACACAATTGACGCCACTAGCGCCAAAATTCGCAAATCTGGAGCAACTATTCAAGTTTCCGGTATCGCGGTAGGCGACACCCTCGCCGTTCGTGGTACGGTTTCCGGCACCAATGTGGCAGCCGCCAGTATTATGGATGGCCAAGGAGCGGCGGGAAGCAAAAATTGGTCTGCTACTGCCAATATGTCCCTTGGAACAATCACCGCCATCAGCGGCTCGAATTTCACTATGGACTCCCACTCGAAGACTGGTACCAGCACGGTTAATGTTGCCACCACCGCCAGCACAGTCTTTAAAAACAACCAGACCGTTTCCGCCCTCAGTAATCTAGCCGTCGGTCAGCGCGTTGTTGTTGCCGGAACTAAAGATAGTAGCAATAACATCGCCTCCGCCACGAGCGTCACGGTAATCACCGGCAACAGGCGTGATGGCCAACAGCTTGGCAATTTCAAGCCCGGGGCTAATATCCAGCACGCCACCAGCTCAAAGGGCGTCCTCGGCAAAAAAGCGCCAGCTAAAGCACCAATTAAAAGTTTGGTGAAAAAAGTAGTCAAGAAAGTAGTGAAAACTGTTCGGCACACTGTTAAAAGGGTTGCCGGCCAGAAATAATTTTTTTCAGTTTTTTCATAAAAAATCAGCCCTTGAGGCTGATTTTTTTGTTTTGCGGCCAACTCTGTTAAACTATTAAGATATGGGCTTGAAATATACCAGCGACAAATGGAATAAATTAGCGGCCAAAGATCCGCTTTGGGCCGTTTTGACCTGGGAGGAAAAGAGGGGAAATAACTGGCAGCCCGCCGACTTCTATCAAAACGGCGAAAAAGCCGTGCGCGATATTTTGGCTGTTTTAGCCGCTCTAAATTTGAAAACGGATTTTGAAAAAATCTTGGACTTTGGTTGCGGCGCCGGCCGGTTAACCAGGGCTCTGACTGGCGTCGGCCAGAAGGTTTGGGGTGTGGATGCCGCCAAAGAGATGATTGAATTCGCCAGCCACGACGCGCAAAAACCGAAGAATGTGGAGTATGTTCTGAATAATCGCCCTGACCTGAAAATTTTCCCGGATAATTATTTTGACGGCGTCTTTTCGTTAATTACTCTCCAACACTTGCCAAAAAAGAATATCGTCAAATATGTGCGCGAACTGCTGCGCGTTTTACGTCCCGGCGGCACTTTGGTTTTTCAATTGCCCGCCGTGCCGCGCGAACTCGAAAATAGCTGGACCAAGCGTCTGAAGTATCGATTCAAGAATCTTTTACCCGACTTTATTTTGATGAAATATGAAGCGTTACGCGCGCAAAATCCTTTATTTCTGGATATGCACGGCCTGAGTGTCCGGCGGGTTAAGAAAATTATTAGGCAAAGCGGCGGACGTTTATTGAATATTCAGTCCGACCAAAACGCTGGTCCGGAATGGCTTAGTTATCAATACGTGGTCACGAAATAGCAGTCCGCCTTTTTTGAAGGCACGCCCCATTTTCCGCTTTAGCGGATTTGCGCTATAATTTAAATAATCTTTAAACAAAAAATTATGGCGTGGAATTTATCAACCTTAATTATTCTCGGCGTTTTTTTGGCCTTCAATCTGCTGGCCTTTTTTATTATGCTGGTTGATAAAATCAAGGCCGCGCAGCTGGGAGCGGAAAGAATTTCCGAAGGAATGCTTTTTTTCTTGGCCACCGCTTTCGGCAGTTTAGGGGTCTATGCCGGCATGTTCGCCTTTCATCACAAAACCAGAAAATGGTATTTTGTCATTGGCATTCCGCTCTTGATTATTCAGAATGCCGCTCTCGGCTACGTGATTTATTTGCTGCTGGGCAGCCGAATATGATTTTTCTCTGGCTGATTTTGCTGGTGCCGATAGTTTATTTGATTTTTCTGGTTTTTTCGGTGCGAGAAACTTTTTTCACCGAGCGGCCGCCTTATGTCGCCACTGACAGCCGAACGATTCGGGCTATTCTTGAAGAACTGAAGACCAAAGCGCCGGCCTTTATTTGCGAGCCAGGTTGCGGGCAAGCCGATTTTTTGCGCCTGGCTGGCCGAATTTTTCCGCAAGCGGAGCTAGTTGGCCTGGAAAATGCGCCGGATTTAAGGCTTATTAACTGGATTCATTATCGGCTGAGCGGCAGCCGGATAAAAGTTTTGTCAGTGGATTTTTTTAAATTTGATTACCAAAAAGCGGACTTAATTTATTGCTATTTGAACTCGCCGACGATGGCGCGCCTGGGAGAAATTTTTCTCAAGCAATGTTCCAAGGGAACGCGGATTGTGAGCCGCAGTTTTCCAATCCCCCAATTGATGCCTGATAAAATTTTGGAAATAAAAAAGAAGAAGGTTTATTTTTATAATATTTAAAACCATTATGAACGAAA
>CAIMEI010000164.1 GCA_903839955.1 Candidatus Falkowiibacteriota bacterium
ACCTCAACATTATCAGTGTTGCGCTCTAACCAACTGAGCTAATTGCCCATATTTTTTGACTTTTTCACTATAACAAACCCAAAACAAAAAAGCAATACTAATTTTTTCCTAATATTATAGGGTGGCCAGGAACAAAGTGAGCCCGTTCATCAGGTCTCTTTGCCCGGTTTTATTGGCATAATCCAAGAAAATCAGTTGATTGAAAAAATCGCTCAGTTCTTTCAACGAGAAGTTCCGTGCTTGAGCGCTGGACTTGGAGACGACGAAAGGATGTAGCCCGAGTTCACTAGCGATCATTCCAGGAGTTTTCTGCCCGGCTAAACTTTTTATCTGTAGGAGGATCTTGAAGTGGCGCACCATCATGGCGAGCAATTGATCGGGCACGATGCCGGCGGAAATCTGCTCCTCGAAAATCTTGATAGCGAGCGGGCGCTTGCGGGCGCCCAGGGCATCGGTGAAAGAAAAAATATCTTCGCCGTAGGCGCGACTGCCGATGGCTTCCAGGTCAGCGCTTTCAATTTGGCCCTCGGTTTTGTAGTGCGCGAGTTTTTTTATTTCGCCCCCGATCTGCCACAAGTCGCCTTGGTGGCGAGCCACTAATTCTGTGACCGCGGCGGCGGAGATTTTTCGTCCTTCGCGCAGGAATTCGGCTTGGACGAAACTGTTTAGCTGGCCGGGGCTGAGCGTTTTGAATTCTTGGGAGAGTTTTTGGCCAGCGAGAAAATTGAAAAGCGTTTTGTTTTTGGCTTTGACGGGCGAGGACTTAGTATTTAGTTCGCCGTCGAGAAAAATCAAGACATCGCGTTCATCCAGTTCAGCTAATTTTTGTTTTTCCAGATAGTCCTTGAGTTCGCCAAAAATTTTTTCCTGCTTGTTGTTAAAAAAATCCTCAATAATCACTAGGCGTTTTTTGACGAACAAAGAGCTGGTATTGATTTGCTCAGCAATTTCTTTGAGGCCGATTTTTGCGCCGTCAAGTACACTAATACTAGAAGACTCGGCGTCCACTTTGTCTTGGAAGTTCTGGCGAATTTCTTTTAGTTTGCGATGGCTGCGGAAAGTATCGGCGCCGTAGAGGAAAATAATCATAGGTTCTTAATCGCTTCCTTGAATAAGCGGCCTTTTTCTTGAAAATTCTTGAAGATGCTGTAGCTGGGAGAGGCCGTGGAAAGCAGAATGGCTTTTCCTTGATCGGTATTTTTTGCCGCGAAACGCACGGCGGCGGCCATGTCGCGGGTTTCTAAAATTTTGGGCAGAGTTTCTTGACCGTAAACTTTTTTGAGGGCCTCTTTGATTCTTGCGCCGGAATCCGGGAACAAAACAATATTTTTTATTTTTATCTGCTTGAGTTTTTTGGCGAGCGCTAAGAAGTCGTAGCCGCGATCTTCACCGCCGAGGAAGATGGTTTGCAAGCGGCCGTGCAGATATTCAATCGCCACCAGGGTGGATTCTGGGGTGGTGGAAATAGCATCATCAAAAAAGTCCAGGCCATTTTTGGGGCCGACTAGTTCCAAGCGATGCTCCAGACCGGGGAAATTTTTGACGCCTTGGCGGACAGCACTCAGTGGCAGTTTTAAGGCTTCTAAAACCGCGGCCACGGCGGCAATATTTTTCAGGTTGTGTTCGCCGGGCAATTTTATTTCCGCGAGCGGCATGATTTTTCGGCCGTCGTAGCTTAACCAACCATCAACTGCCCCCCAGCTGGAAGCATAATCTTTTTTAGCGGCCACGCTTTCGGCGGCTAATTTTTTGATGAAGGGAAAGTCGCTATTATAGATAAAATAGTCAGTCGGTTTTTGCCAGAGAGTAATGTTGCTCTTGGCACGGCAATAATTTTCTAGATTGCCGTGATAAGGAATATGGTCGGGAAAAATATTAATCATCACGGCGATGTGCGGACTGACACTTAGGTACTCCAATTGATAGCTGGAAAGTTCGTAGACGAAATAATCTTTTTCGGTGTTATTTTTCAAGTGTTTCAAGGGGTCTTTGCCGATATTGCCGACGATTTGCGCTTTTTTGCCAGCGGCTTTGAGGGCGCGGTAAATCAAGGTGGCGGTGGTGCTTTTGCCTTTGGTGCCGGTGACGCCAATAACTGTGCCGCGGCAATTTTCCAAAAATATTTCAGCCACGGAAGTGAAAACAATACCGCGCTGGCGCGCCTGGACAATTTCTGGAAGCTGATTAGAGATGCCGGGAGTTTTGATGACTAAATCAAAATCTTCCAGGCTATCTAGATATTTTTTGCCGTCCAACAGCGGGAATTTTTGGTGAGGCAAACTTATTTTATTGCGGTCGGCCAGCCATATTTTGAGATGCGGATTTTTTTTCTGCCAATAGTGGAGGCTCGCTTTACCCTCTTGGCCAAAACCAAGGAGCAAAGTTTTTTGAAATTCCAAAGGGACGGAGTGTTCGGCGCTGTTTGTTAGCGCCGCACTAATTAAAGCTTCCGGGTTTTTGATTTTGGGGAGAATTTTGTGGCGGAAATATTCGACAATCAGCGAACCTTGCCAGGCGCCATTTTGAGCGATTAATAAAAAAGCGGCGCGCACTTCTTCGGGGGTGCCGACGCAATCAAAAGGCTTGAAAGCTTTTTCGCCCCAGAGCTCCTGAAAGAGCGGCAATAATTTTTTGTCGTTCAAGAGATTGGCGCCGAAAATTTTCTGCAGAGTTTTCGGCTGATTCCAGGCGGCAAAAATTGCAAAAGAGAAAGCGCACTTGGGGCAGACGCCGCACCAGCGCTGGGAATTTTTGCCGTTGATTTTGAAATTTTTATTGCAGCTGGAAAAGACCGGGAAGTATTGGGAGTAGCGGGAAAATTCGCGAGCGATTTTTAGTTCGGAGTAGGGGCGGAGCAGGCTGAAATACTGCAGTTGCGGGCTCAAAAAATCGTGGAGATAGTTTTGCAGGGCGCTTTCAAATTCAAAACTTTTGCTGTATTGATGATTGATTTCGGCGCCGAGATATTCCACGTTGCCGAAGCTAGCGCTGTGTTCGTTGGAAAAAACAATATTTTGATAGTCACCTAAAATCGCCGCTACCACGCAGGTCCAGGAATAGATGGCGGAAATCGGCACGTGGCCGTTATAGGCGCCGCTTTCGTTCAGTTTGAATAATTGGGCGTCCATTTCGCGGCCGATGATGAGGCGTGGAGCGTCAATTTTAGCGGCCGTTTCTTTTTGAATTTTACTATCGCGCAGACTGATTAAGGTGAAGTGATGGCCGATTTCTTGCAGTCTTTCAGCGCTCAAGCAGGAGTCCTTGCCCCCGCCAATTGGGAGCAGACAACGATTCTTGAATTTAGTGGTCAATGGTTTTGGTTCTTTGCCGTGAGCGGGGAAATTGATTAGGCCGCGGAAATCAATTTGGTTGCGATAAAAAAACTCGCCCAGGCCGCGCTCGTAGAGCTGATTCCAAAACGCCGCCTGTTTCGGGCTGAGCGTGCCGCTTTTGATAATTATTTCTTTGGGGCAATACGCTTTATAGTAGCCGATGCCGATGGCCAGGTGCAGATTGAAGAGGGCGCGGTCCAAAAGTTGGCGGTTGATTTGGTGCCAATTAGTTTGGCAGGCGGAAAAATCCAAGGTCTCGCGAAAATTTATTTGGCCGTCGAGAGAATAATCAAAAGACGCCCGCTTACTGCGCTGGTCAAAAGAATAGCTCTTTAAAATAAAACTTTTCGGTGTTTGGTTTTTCATATTTTTCAGTCCCTTTGATTTTTGTGCCGGCTTATGCTTAAATATGGCTGGTTATTTAAAAATAAAAAAATGAAAAAATTCATTACTTCACTTCCGGGCCACTTGGTCCTAGCCCTGGCGGCCGGTCTTTTGTTCCTGGTGATAAAAATAGCGATTCTAAAGCAACCTTTTGTTATCAGTAATAAACAGCAGTATTTTTGGGATTTGGAACGGGATCGCGGCTGGCACGTGGCGCCCTTTCAGCTCTCAGAATACTACGATTTCGGGGCGGCCTTATTTTGGTCTTTGGCGTTTTTCGGCTTGGCTAAATTAAAATTTTTGGAACGCCACCGTTTAATCCATCTCGCTACGCTCAATTTCGGCGCTCTAGCAGTCGGAATATTTTGCTCTTTCTATTTGCAGGCTTTGCTTTTCGGCTTGGCTGCTTATCTGCTTTTTATCATTACTTACTTGGTGGTCATTTTCGCCTGGGAGGTGTTGATATTGCTGGATGATTTATTTTCTTCCAATTAAGCCTTCTGCTGGTAAATCAGGAGGCTTTTATTTTAGATTAAGCTTTTCCAGCTCATTCCAGTTGTCGCCAATGGCTCCTTCGGCCACAATTGGCACTTGAAATTCGTGGACGCTTTCCATAATCTGTTTAATCTCCTTAGCATAGTGTTCGGCCCGCTTTTCGTCAACTTCAAAAATCAATTCGTCGTGCACCTGGAGAAGGGAGACAATTTCCGCGTTTTTATTCCGAATTTTCTCATCAATATTAATCATCGCCAATTTCATCAAGTCGGCGGCCGCGCCTTGGATGGGGGTGTTAATCGCCATGCGCTGGGACATTTTACGAATCTGCATCATTTCAGAATTCATTTCCGGCAAAGGGCGGCGGCGACCGAACATCGTCACGGACTCGCCGGTTTTTTCGGCCTCGGCGATAAAGCCGTCCATCATTTTTTTGACGCCGCGGTAGGTGTCAAAATATTTATCAATAAAAATTTTGGCTTGCATGAAGGGAATGCCGGCGGCCTGCGCCAAGCCGTGCGGTCCCTGGCCGTAAAGAATACCGAAGTTCACCGCTTTGGCTTCGCGGCGCATTTTCTTGGTCACTTCGTTTTCTTTGACGCCATTAATGGCGGCGGCCGTGATGGTGTGAATGTCGTCGCCGTCTTCGAAGGCCTTGATCATGACCGGATCTTTCGACAAATGGGCGGCCAGGCGCAGTTCAATCTGCGAATAGTCCAGGCTCAATAATTTTTTCCCTGGTCCAGCCACAAAGGCGCGGCGAATTTCCCGGCCCAATTCGGTTTTGACGGGAATGTTTTGGAGGTTCGGTTCGGTGGAAGATAGGCGGCCGGTGGCGGCGATAGTTTGATTAAAAGTGGTGTGGATGCGGCTTTTTTTATCGGCCAATAATGGCAGAGCATTGACGTAGGTATTCTGAAGCTTATTCAATTCGCGGTATTCTTTGAGCAAAGTGATGATGGGATGTAATTCTTCCAGCTTATCCAATTCATCCTCAGCCGTGGAAAATCCGGTTTTGCTTTTTTTGATGTTCTTGGTGGGTAGAGCTAGTTTTTCAAAAAGCACTTCCTTGAGCTGTTTGGTGGAATTGATATTAAAAGACATCCCGGCGTGGGTGTGGATTTCTTTTTCCAGTTCTTTCAAGCGCTTGGCCAGTTTTTTGCTGAACTCACCAAGGAATTTTTTGTCCAAGGCGATGCCGGTTTTTTCCATCTGACCCAAAATTGGAATCAAAGGTCGCTCAATGTTTTTATATAAATCTAGTAGTTTGTTTTTTTTCAGGCGCGGCGCGAGCGCCTCTTGAAGACGCACCAAAATGGCTG
>CAIMEI010000165.1 GCA_903839955.1 Candidatus Falkowiibacteriota bacterium
ACCAAGGATTGGGAATGCGCCTGCGGTAAGTACAAAAAAATCCGCTACAAAGGCATCGTCTGCGACAAGTGCGGCGTGGAAGTAACCCGCAGTGTCGTGCGTCGCGAACGCATGGGGCACATCACCTTGCAGGTGCCGGCGACCCACATTTGGTTTTTGCGCGGCGTTTCTTCCAAGATCGGCTTGCTCTTGAATCTGGGTATTCAGTCTTTGGAAAAAGTAATTTACTATGCCAGCTTTATCGTGACTGAAGTGGATGAAGATTTGAAAGAAGCAACGATTGAACAAATCAAGAACGAATACAAGTCCAAGAAAAAGAGCATTGAAAAAGAAGGCGGCGAGCTCAAGGAAGAAAAAAACAAGCAGTTAGACGAAGAATTCAACACCACCTTGAAAGAACTCAAAGATCTCAAGCCGCTATTGGTGATTTCCGAACAGAACTATCAAACTTTGAGTTTGAAATTCGGCCACATCTTTGAAGCCGGTATCGGTGCTGAAGCGATCCGCAAATTATTAGAAAAAATTGACTTAGAAAAAAGCGTTGCCAAACTGGAAGAAAAACTGAAAGACGCCGTGGAATCCAAGAAAGACAAGCTCATCAAACGCTTGAAGCTTTTGAAGAGTTTCCGCAACAACAACATCCGCCCCGAATGGATGATTTTGAGCGTTCTGCCGGTCGTTCCACCAGATTTGCGCCCAATGGTCGCCCTGGACGGCGGTCGTTTTGCCGCTTCCGATTTGAATGATCTCTATCGCCGCGTGATCAACCGCAATAACCGCTTGAAACAGTTGGTGGACTTGAATGCCCCGGAAGTTATCTGCCGCAACGAAAAGCGCATGTTGCAGGAAGCCGTGGATGCCTTGATTGATAATTCTGCCCGCCACAGCAAAACCGTCACCGCTTCCACTGGCCAAAAACGCCAGTTGAAATCCTTGGCCGATTCTTTGAAGGGTAAACAGGGCCGTTTCCGCCAGAACTTATTGGGTAAACGCGTTGACTATTCTGGCCGCTCCGTCATCGTCGTCAATCCAAAATTGAATTTGGACCAGTGCGGTTTGCCGAAAATCATGGCGATTGAACTTTTCAAACCGTTTATCATCAGCCAATTAATTAAAAGAGAAATCGTGCACAATGTTCGCAGTGCTTCCCGCTAGATCGAAGCCGGACACGACGAAGTTTTTGATATTTTGGAAGAAATTGTGCGCGAAGCTTATGTGCTCTTGAACCGCGCGCCAACTCTGCACCGCCTCGGTATTCAGGCTTTCAAACCGATTTTGATTGAAGGTAAAGCGATTCAGATTCATCCTCTCGTTTGTACCGCCTTCAACGCCGACTTTGACGGTGACCAAATGGCCGTCCACGTGCCGCTCACCAAAGAAGCGCGCCAGGAAGCGGCTGACTTAATGTTGTCTTCCCACAACTTACTTAAACCAGCGACCGGCGATCCAATCGTGGCTCCTTCTCAGGATATCGTTTGGGGTGCCTATTACATGACCTTGGAAGATGGCGAAACCAAAGACTGGAAAGATGAAGACCTCAAGAGATTCTACGACGAAGATGAAGCCGAATTGGCTTATCAAAATAATTTCATCACTCTTCACCAACCGATTATCGTCCGCTTGGGCGGCAATAACCGCCTGCGCACCACGGTTGGTCGAGTAATTTTCAACCAGATTCTGCCGGAAAAATTACGCTACATCAATGACGTTATCGGTAAGGGCAAGTTGAAAGATTTAATCCGCGAAGCTCTGCGTTTATATGGCGAAACAGAAACTGTCCACTTCATTGACGATCTCAAAAACCGCAGTTTTGCTTTCATCACTAAGTCTGGTTTGTCTTGGGGCTTCGGCGATTTGCCGACTCTCCCCGAGAAGGACAAATTAATTGAAGCGGCTAATGACCAAGTAGAACTGATTCAGGAACAATATGAAGAAGGTTTACTGACTGAAAGCGAAAGATATGCCAAAGTGGTGGAAGAATGGACCAAGACTAAAGATAAAATTGCCGAAATTTGTAAGAAAGGTTTGACCAAGATTTTGCCAGTGTTCTCCATGATCGAATCTGGAGCGCGCGGTTCCTGGGCTCAGCCGGTGCAGATTTTGGGTATGAAAGGTTTAGTGACCTCTCCGTCCGGCGCCATTATCGAATTGCCAGTGAAGGGAAATTTCAAAAAAGGCTTCGGCGTGTTGGAATATTTTATTTCCACTCACGGTGTGCGTAAAGGTTTGTCCGACACCGCTCTTCGTACCGCCAATGCTGGTTATTTGACTCGCCGTTTGGTGGATGTTTCCCAGGATATTATTGTTTCTCAGGATGATTGCGGCGACGAAGAAGGTTTAATTATCACTAAAGCCGAAAGCGAAAAAGTCGGCGAAGATTTCTTCAAGAGAATTATCGGCCGCTACCTCGCCAAAGATTTAAAAGATTCCGCTGGCAAAAAGCTTTTGAAAGCCGGCGAACTTTTGACCGAAGAAACTTTGCGCGAACTAAAAACCAAAGATATTTCCGAGGTTTGCGTGCGCTCGGTTTTGACCTGTAAAATGCACAAGGGAATTTGCGCTAAATGCTACGGCTATGATTTGGCCTATAACAAACCAGTTAAGCTTGGAGCCACTGTCGGCGTTATTGCCGCTCAGTCCATCGGTGAACCGGGTACTCAGTTAACGATGAGAACCTTCCACACCGGCGGTGTGGCTGGCCAGGACGATATCACCCAAGGTTTACCGCGTGTGGAAGAAATTTTTGAAGCCCGCTCGCCAAAGAAAAAAGCCTTGATTTCCGATGTTTCCGGTTCCGTGAAAATTGAATTCGCTCAGAAAGTAATCCGCGACAAGGACGGCAACGAAATCACGGTCGCCAACCCACAATCCAAAGTTTTGAGCATCACCTATAAAGGCAAAGACCAGGACAAATATTATTTCTCCGAAAAACAGAACGAAATGAAATTGGCCGCTGGCGTTACCGCCAAGGACAAGAAGAAATTGGTGGTTAAAGTTCTCGTGAAAGACGGTGCCAAAGTTTCCAAAGGCGCGCCTCTTTTCTCGGTCGGTGAAGAAATCGTAAAATCCAAGAGTGCCGGCACGGCTGAAGTTAAAGATAAATTCGTCGGCGTTTCCAAGGAGATTGAGAAGATCAAGGAGTTCTCCATTCCACGCGGCACCATGATCATGGTCAAAGACGGGGAATTCGTGGAACGCGGCGTTCAGCTCACTGAAGGCAGTTTGGATTTGCGCGAACTCTATAAATTAAAGGGCCGCTTAGAAACTCAGAAATACATCATCCGCGAAATTCAATATGTTTACTCTTCTCAAGGTCAGCCTTTGAACGACAAACACATCGAAATTATTGCCCGCCAGATGTTCTCTCGCTATTTAGTGAAAGAAGCCGGTGACACCATTTTGCTCCCTGGCGAAACGATTGAAGAAGAAGTTTTGGACAAGGCCAATAGAGAAACTAGCGATCCGGCGACTGCCGAAAGACTGCTTCTTGGTATTACCAAAGCCTCTTTGACCACCGACAGCTTCCTCTCCGCCGCTTCCTTCCAAG
>CAIMEI010000166.1 GCA_903839955.1 Candidatus Falkowiibacteriota bacterium
GAAGGCACAGACAATAGCGACTAAGTGCCCGCCGTGTTCTTCGATTAGATTTTGCAATTTTTCCGAGGTGGAAAAATTATTGCAGACATCTTCCACAATTACCACACCGTCGCCAGGAAAAATTTCGTGGCGGTCGATGATTTGTCGGCTAATTTCTTTTATCCCTTTGACTTTATCCATGACACCAACAACTTCCTTCTCAGCAAAAATCGTACGGCAACCTAGGTGGTCGCCGATACTACCAGCCAATAAAATTCCACCCATCGGCGCGCCAAGGACAGAATCATATTTTATCCCAGCCTTTTTCAAGGCTTTACCAATCAAGGCGGCAAAATGAGCACGCACGCTTGGTTCAGTTTCGGCACGGGAAAAGTTAAAGTATTCAAAACCGATATAGTTCTTTTCGGAACCATCGACGGCCTTATACTTCCCAGCATAACCCATTAAAGGACCAATGAATTTGCCCTTTTCATCAACTGGACTTTTGTAGTAACCATTGCAAGCTTTTAGCAAAGAAAGCGGCTCGGCCTTGAAGTCAAAGCGAGGTTTGGCTAAAGAAATCTGCTCTTTGGTCATTTGACGGCTTTGTTCAGGACTAACACCGTTTCCGGGATTACCCTTAACCATTTGCGCCCCCATCACCAAAAAGGTGGCTCCCAAATCCAAGGCTTCTTTGGCACCCATGGTTCTTTTTTGATGTTCGCCAGCCTTCTTCATCCACTCATCCCTAATTCCAGGAACAATGAATCCGTAATCATCTGGTAAATTTCTTTTCAAAAAAGTTAATTCGCGCGCCGAGCAAACCACCAAGTCAAAAGGTTCTACCGGGTCGTCCCAGTTTTCATAGGTACCAATCTGCTGGCGATAGATGGCGCGAAAATTCATCAAATCATTGTAGATTTTCACTTCCGGGCTTTGTCCAAAACGGGCCTGACATTCTTCAACGCTTATATCAGTTAAGACACTAACCATGGCCAGCTTCACGCTTTTTGGCAATAATTTTCTCAGCTCCACGACTCCACTGACACTACAAGACGAGCTAACCGTTAAAATTTCTGGTGGATACCCGATATACTTTTTTAAGGTATTTTTTAGAGTTTCCGAGACGTCAAAGATTTTTAAATCTAGAAAAACACCGATTTCGTGTTTTCCTGAAGATAATACGTGCTTGATTTCTCTAACCATTTCCGGTCCGCCAAAATCCTTATTGTGCACACCATCATTTACTTTGATGAAGGCCAGCAATTCTGCTAAATCTGGCTCGCCCAATAGCTCCCTTAACTTCTCTAACATTTCTCGGCCGCAGGGATAGCCGTCTAGAGGTAAAATAATTTTTTTCATTACTAAAAAATTTAAATTAATATTCTGTTGATATAACTAATTGTTAAAATACAATTAAACTGGGCTTATCTTACTTGAAAAGCCCCAAAAAGTCAAATAAAAATCCCCGATCTCTTTGACCGGGGATTTGCTTGATTTTGTTTATTGTTCGGTATTTTCGGTGGCGTTTTTTAGACACCATTGATAGGCATTTTGGAACATTTTGAACCAGGGGGAAATTTGTTCTCCCCATTCTGGCGGCCAATATGCCCATTGCCAATTCAGGAACGTGCGTTCGGGGTGAGGCATCATCGCCAAATGACGGCCAGTCGGGTCGCAGAGAGCGGCAATTCCCACCGCCGAACCATTCGGATTAAACGGGTAAGCAGTGGTGATTTTATTTTGGTCGTCAATATAGCGAATGGGCGCGAGTTTTTCTCGCAGGATCAAATCTAGGCCCTTTTCTTCGGGACTGAAAAATTTCCCTTCACCATCCGCCACCCAAATACCCAGGCGCGAACCAATCATACCTTGAAGCATCATTGCTGGGCTGGGCAAAATAGTGACCGTTGAAAAACGCGATTCAAAACGACCGGAATCATTTTGGATAAAACGCGGTTGCGAGAAGTCGAAGAACCCTCCCGGCACCCAGCCCAACAAAGTTGAGAGCTGACAGCCATTACAGACCCCGAAAGAGAAAGTGTCGGTGCGCTGATAGAAATCGTCAAACATCTTTTTCAGCTGAGGATTAAAACGGATTGCTCCCGCCCAGCCTTTGGCTGAATCCAAAACATCGGCATAACTAAAGCCGCCAACGAAAGCGACGCC
>CAIMEI010000167.1 GCA_903839955.1 Candidatus Falkowiibacteriota bacterium
AAAAATTATATAAAAATGGATGTTAATTTAGCCAAAAAATTGCTTCCCCTCTTCACGGACGAGAAGTTAATTATCGCCGCCGCCAAAGACAGCGGCGACACTCAAGCCGCCATTCCTTTCTTGAAATTGGAAGGAAAAACGGAAAAACAAATTTTATCCCTGATTAAGATCACCGATTTTCAGGAAGACTTCTGCCGAGAAGCTGTCCCTTTGTTAAAATTGGCCGGAAAAACCAAAGGGCAAATAATGGAAATTGTGAGGACAAGCAATTACCAGCCGGTTATCTGCTCGGCCGCTTTTCCCTTTCTTGATGAAGAGCGAATTCTTAAAATAGTTGAAAAAGCGCCACACAACAAACCGGAAATCGGTAATACCGCTCTTCCTTTTGTTAAACTGACCGAAAAAGATCCGGAAGAGATAATAACGATCACGCAAAAAGTAAATTATCACGCGGATTTCTGTCTGGTCGCTCTGCAATCTGCCAAAGAATCGCTGGCAGAAGCTGATATTTTCACGATTATCGATCACAACCGGGACCACAAAGAAATCTGCTCCTTGGCAATTTCTCTTCTTGATTTTAGCAAAAAAAACGAAGAAGAAATGTTAGCGGCAATCGAAAAGGCCGGTTCTAGTAAAGAACTCTGTCTAGTCGCCCTACCATTTTTCCAAACGGAAAGAAATATCCTCAGCATTTTAGAAATGGCCGCTTTCTCTCCCGAAGCCTGCCAGGTCGCCATCGTCGGTTTGAAGTTAGCGGAAAAGACCGAAGAAGAAATAATGGAGGAGATAATCTATGCCACCGGATATGACCCGGAATTCTGTCTCGCCACCACCCCCTTCATCAAAAAGGAAAAAAATATCCTAATCATCCTAGGGGAAACCTTGTTTGAGCCCGATCTTTGTCAGGCCTTTATGCCAATTCTCGCCCAAGGCGATTTATTAAAGCTCATGAAAAAGAATGAGTATGACTCAGATTTTTGCCACGCCGCTCTTCCTTTCTTAAAGTTTGAGGAAATGGAAGAAAAAAAGATCCTAAAACTCTTGAGGGAAAGCGCTTTTCAAGAGGAGATGGTTTTAGCCGCTCTTCCTTTCTTGAAATCGGTGGATAGAATTACGGAAACACTAGACAACTTCTCCTACGACGATGCGATTTGCCAAAAAGCTATTTCAGCTCTTCACCTAGAAGAAAAGAGTGAAAAGCAGCTTTTCTCCTTAGTGCAAGAAGTCCAATTCACTGATTTTTACGATGCAATTGGCGCAGTCGTCTGTGAGGTATTGGAAAAAAGGAAAATAGAAATCACGGAATAATAAGGACAATAATCCCACTTCTCAAAAGACAGTCAGAAAAGACAAAGCTGCCCGCCAAACGGACAGCTTTTTTATTGGCCTAACTACAATTTTGCTTAAATTTTAGCCAATTTTTATCACAATATTGACAAAATTAAACTGATGTGATATATTAAAAAGTCAGTAAAAATGTACTTTAAAATTTATAAACAAAAATATCTAATAATGAAAACTCTAGAATATATTTTTCGTCTTTTTTCTGGTATCTTTGGCGAACCAAAGGCATCAAAAGCAGTTAATCTTCAGGCCTATTTGAGAAGCCACCGGAGACCCTTGATTTCCATCAACCAGAGTTCAAATAAAATTCAGATTGATGATATTATCTGCTACTACCATCCGCCTTTTGCCAAGGAGAAAGCGCTTGCTTCTTGGGAAAGAAATTGCTTCCAGAGCCTAGCCCTTTCCTTCCGCGATCAACAGCCGTTGATGAAGGAAGTTGTTAACTGGCTAAAAGAAATGGGCATCCCTAATTTACACCAGGACTACAACACGATGCAAATCCTCGGGCACAATGATTTCTACGCCAAATATCGCGGCCACTTGGCAGTCGGTGAAATCTGGAATGATAGTTGGCGCCTGTTCGTGGTCGTTGGCTATGAAGAAGAAGCCTGCGAGACCAAAATGAATTTGGTCAAAGCGGCTAATCTCATTAAAGCCTTAAGCAAGCATGAAAAGTCTTTGTCCAAGGCGCAATTCTTCATTCTCGACGCCTTCAACACGATGGACAGCCCAAATGTGCTGGCCAAGGTATTCAAAGAAGATAGATCGTACATCTGTTGCTTTCTAGAAAATAATTCATCAAATTAACAACACAAAAAAAGTTTGAACAATGAAAAAAATCCTTTTGTCATTATTAATTATTAGTTGTGGGATTTTAATTCCCTTAACCAGCAGCGCCCAACTAAAGGGCGGTTTGATCGCCGGAACCTCGGCTACCACCACCTTCACCAAAGGCGAACAGCCCTTTAACACGGGCTACTGCTTATTGGGCGATTTAAATATTGCCACCAAATATACGTATCATAACTTGATGTACGGATTTGGCGACAATTCGGTAAAGACACTGAATGGCTACTTCTTGCCCAGAGACTGGGATACCTATTTAGTTTATTCGCGCGGCCTCAAAACCGGCAATAATTACCTAGGCTGGGGCTTAGAAAAAATGCTTAAAGCTGACCGGTTGACTTGTTTCCTGTTTGCCGAACTGGGCACGGATTTCAAAGAAACAAAATCCCTTTCCGTCGGAATTTTGTTCAGTTTACAAAATTCCTTCTGGAAAAAATAAGAAAAAGCCGTCCACCAGACGCAGCCTGCTTCCCCCAAAAGAAGCAGGTTTTTTTATACAAAAATTATTCTAAAATTAGCCTATTTTTATCACATTATTGACAATTTAAATATTATATGCTATTATTCACCGTGAGTATTTCGCCCCTTAAAAACCTGATGTTTATCATTTTTTGCTGAATTATCCCAGTTCCCTGGCCGAGAGAGGACTGAGATAATTCAGTATAAACTTAATAAATATTAGAAATGGATACAGAAAACAAAAAAGACGCGCCCAAAAAAGAATTGAGCGCACAACAGAAGATTTGGGTGGTTTTTCTCGCTCATATATTTTACAGCACTGAGAAAAAAATTGGTTTTCTCTTGGACAAGCGCTCCCTGCAAATGATCGAGCCGATCATTAAAATGTGGGACAAATTTGGACCGAAACTGCTCCTCTATTGGAACTGCGGCGGTGATCATATAAATCTCGATGATGAAAAACTGTTGAATATGAAGTACGGCAACGGCTACATGGAGAACGACCTTTTCTTCCAAACTTTCGGCTGGGAAATCCAAAAGGCTTACTACGGCGCTACCTATTTTGGCTTTGAAAAAATAAGCTACAATGTCTACGAAAAAAAGCTGTTCTTCTTTGGCGATGGTGACCTTAATTTTTGTTTTCAAGATGGAGAGTTTAAGGCTCAACACATAGAAAAGCCGGAATATGAAGAAAAAAATGAATCTTGGCTAA
>CAIMEI010000168.1 GCA_903839955.1 Candidatus Falkowiibacteriota bacterium
CCATTAAACCGAGATAGGCCACGACCTCAATGGCAATAATTGGAAAAATAAACCACGGCAGAGGCTCGAAGCCGAGCAAGGCGGCAAAGGGCTTAAAAGTTAATATTCCGCCGACAATAACAGCACCGACCGTGGAAATGGTGAGCGCCCAAGAAGCGCGCGATTGGAAAAACGGAATTTTTCTGGTTCTAATAATATGCACCACGAAAATCTGGGTGGCCAGGGATTCAAAGAACCAGCCAGCCTGAAACATCGGCCCGGAAATATTGAATACTCCGTATAAAATATAAAAAGTCAGCACATCAAAAATCGAACTAATCGGCCCAAAAATCAGCATGAATCTTTTGAGCATGCCGATATTCCAGTGGCGCGGCTTTTGCAGATATTCTTTGTCCACATTATCACTAGGAATTGCCAGCTGTGAACTATCGTAAATAAAATTATTCAATAAAATCTGGCCAGCGGTCATCGGGAAGAAAGGCAAGAAAATACTGGCGGCAATCATCGAGAGCATATTACCAAAATTCGAGCTCAGCCCCATCAGAAGATACTTCATCGTGTTGCCGAAAGTCCTCCGTCCCTCCAAGACGCCGTCCATGAGCTCCTTGAGGCCCTTCTGAAGCAGAATGATGTCGGCCGCCTCTTTGGCAATGTCCACGGCATTATCCACGCTAATGCCGACATCAGCGCTCTTGAGCGAAGGGGCGTCGTTGATACCGTCCCCGAGATAAGCCACCACCAAACCATGTTGGCGCAAAAGCGAAATAATTTTTTCTTTCTGCGCTGGTGCGAGGCGGGCGCAAATTTCGGCATCTTTGACGAGATGATAGACCTCCTCATCGCCCATCGAGTTAAAGTCCAAATCTTCCCCGCTGATCGCCCCGTGAATTTCGAAACCGATGTCTTGGCAGATTTTTTTGGTGACGAGAAGCGAATCGCCCGTCAAAATTTTAATCCTAATCCCGTGCAGAAACATGAAGTCCAAAACTTCTTTCACTTCCGGTTTGGGCGGATCGTAAAAAGCCATTAAACCCAGGAGATTGAGGCCTTGTTCTTCGGCGCGCCAATCCTGCTTCCCCTCCGAAACAACCACTGGTTTTTCGGCGAGCGCTAAAACGCGAAAACCTTGAGCGCTTAATTTATCATAAAATTCCTGCGACTGGCGCAAATGTTCGGCGTCAAAGGGCAAGGCTTGGCCGTAATAATCATAGGAACGGCAGATTTTGAAAATTTCTTCCGGCGCCCCCTTGGTGACAATTTTGGCCGCGCCGTTCAGGCTGGCAATCACCGAAGAGCGCTTGCGCTGAAAATCATAGGGCAATTCGGAAATCTTTGTCAGGCCCGCCAGCTTATCGGCTTTCCCCTGATTGAAATCCATGATGGCCTTATCCATCACGCTCTTGATGCCTGATTCCAGACTGGCGTTGATGACTGAAGAATTGATGATGCGATCGGATTCCTGGCCGAAAATATCATAGTTGTGCACGAGGGTGATTTTGTCCTGGGTGAGCGTGCCGGTCTTGTCGGTGCATAGAATATCCATGGAGCCGAAGTCCGGAATGGAAATCAGCTTCTTCACCAAAACCCCCTGCTTCATCATCCGCATTGCTCCCTGCGCCATGTTGACGCTCATGATCATCGGCAGCAGCTCCGGCGTCACGCCGACCGCGACGGCAATAGCGAAAATCAGGGAGTCAAAGAACTGTTTGTGCATCACCAAATTAATCAGGAAGATAATGGAAACAATAAAAACAATCACCTTCACCAAGAGCAGGCCGAATTTTTTGACGCCCAAAGTGAAAGCATCGGCATCCGGTTTCTTTTCCAAACTGATCGCAATTTTTCCAAATTCCGTGTTGGCACCGGTCGCTTTGACTTGCAGTTCACCAAAACCAGAAACAACGTAGGTGCCGGCCGAAGCGTTTTTATTTTCTACGCTGTCTTTTTCCACTGGCAAGCTTTCGCCAGTGAGCGCCGATTCATTGATGAATAGATTATCAGAGTTGAGAATAATGCCGTCCGCGGGAATGATGTCGCCCGCCATCAGCAAGACCAAATCGCCCGGAACTACCTGCTGAGAATCAATTTCCAGCTCCTGCCCGGCACGCCGCACCTTCACCATCACGGCCAGGCGCGAACTGATTTTCTCCGCCGCTTTGTCTGATTTGTGCTCCTGGTAGAAATTCAAAACGACGCTCAGAAGAATCATGGAAATGATAATCAAGGCGCCGTTAAGCTCGCCCGTCAGGATGGAAATGAAGGCGGCGACTAAAAGAATCAGAATCATCGGGTTGGCAAAATAGGAAATTATTTTCCGAAAAACGCTGATTTTCTTTTGTTTTTGGATGGTGTTGGGGCCGTAAGTCGCCAAGGCTTTGGCCGCTTCAAGCGCGCTCAAACCAGGATTATTTTTCACTTCCTCGGGCATAAAAATATATTTATAACTATAAAGGTATTATAACATTTTTTGCGATAAAAAAACGAGGGCGGCGGAGTCCTCGTTAGCGTACCAAGAAATTTAAAAGCGGCTGTTTTTGAGGAC
>CAIMEI010000169.1 GCA_903839955.1 Candidatus Falkowiibacteriota bacterium
AAAAATACCGGCGACATATTTATTTTCTGGGCTAGTGGCATTTAAAATTTCGGCCAGCACATAAGCGCAGGCCGCGCCGTCCAGGTCGGGATTAATTTTGGGGGTGATGAGGATGAGGGGCATAAGGGAAATATTTATTTTAATAATTACCAGCAAAAATAGACCTTCTGCAAGATAATGTTTAGACCCTTCCTTATTATTTTTTCATCATCTTGCAAACTAGTCATGATTTATAAACATTCTACTTATTTTGCAGAGCTATCCGGATCGCTTGCCCCGACACATTAAATATCTCGGCTAAGGGATTGATTAGATACTCCATCAAGTCTTCATCTTTTATTTTAACGCCGCTGTCCTCTAATTTCTTTCTAAATTTTTTCAAAATCTCTTCCCTGTATTTGAATAACTCCTCCCTGGGCACCAAGAAATAGCCAGCGAAGCTATTAGCTTGCGCTTCTAGATATCCATATTGGTCTCCCGGCACCTGCTCATAAAAATTATAATATTCTTCCAAGGTCCTGATATTGAGAGATTCGAATAATTTTCTATGAAGAATTAAATGCCCGAGCTCATGAGCCAGAGAGAAGCGGACGCGCCTGTACTGAAAATCATCCAAATAATCATCGTTATCAACGTAAACATTTTCCCAATTTGAAGTTATAAACGAATCAAAATTAATTTGAGAGCGCAAGTTTGGCAACGGTATCACATTGACCTTCAGCGTCATTAATATATTTTCTATGTCTATTGGAACTTTTCCATCACAAAGACCCCCTCGAGCTAAATCGGCTCTATTTTTTATTTCCGCATTGGAAATGTGGGGGGTTTTGAATTTGGAATAATCCATATTTTAAGCATTCTTAATAAGATTGATAAGGGAGTCTATGTCGTCCTTGCTGGGCTTCTTATTTCTAACCGTTCTAAAAAACGCCGGCATCAGTTCTAACATTTCAACTCGGTCAAGAATATCATCTGGAATAATCCCCTGGGCAACTCGAGCGTCATCCAAAAATTCTTGGGTTTTTTCCTTTTCCAACTTCATGGCTTTAGCCCAAGATTTGAGAGTTTTTTCGTCTGACGGCGGAGAGATCAGGCCGCGCTCAATCTTGCTCCAATTGCTAGGATCGTAAGCGACCTCTTTGCATACTTCACGAATGCTTAAATTGTTTTCAATTCTTAGCTGGTTGAGCAAAGAACCAAATTTTTTTAAGTTTTTCGACATACAATTTTTTAGTTAATCAAAGGGTATCCCCTCTGTGGTAATATTATACCACAGAAAAAATAAATGTCAATTTTCCCTTTGCAAGTCGATCAAAAAGTTTAGCACCGACGTTTCTCTGACATCAGGAAAACGTCTGCGGAAAAGTGCTTTTTTATAATAATACTCCACTGGGTACAATAATGCTATCAATTTTAGATAAAGAAAAAATAAAATCGGCCCGCTTTTCGTTGGCCGATTTAAAAATACCCCTCTTACAGCCACTTTTCCCTTTCTTCCTTAATCGTCGCTGGATTATTAATAATATATTCCGGGTGTTTCTTGCTCCACTGAGAAATATCCGTCCACTGAAGACCATGAAAACCAAGCTGGCCATTCCAGGCATAACTGTCCAAGCTCTCGCCTTCAAAACTGAATTCTTTGGCCAAAGAAACCGGCGCAAATTTGGCACCCCGACCTTCCAAGAGTGCGCGATACCAGACGCAGAGCGCCACGTCCTCTGGGTCTTGGCGCGGAATTTCCCCCGCCCGAGCCAATTCGGCTGTGAGGTTCAAAAATTTTTTACTGCGCAAACTAAAGCCGCCATTGCCAACGACAAATTGCCCGACTAGTTCCGGCGGAAAATCAAATTTTTCCACCGACCAATCGGCCACCAGCCAGGGTGAGCCGATGTAATCATACTCTAAAAACTCGTCTTTCCAGGCTTCCGGCGCGAGCACAAAACCGTCGTATTGGACGATTAACACGTGCGGCGTATCTACGTATTTATGAAGCTCATTAATGACAAACACTGAATATTCCGCCGTAGAATTGATGGCAGGAATTTTTACTAGTGCACTATTTTCGCTAGGTAAAGAGCTGAGAATTTTGACCGCGCCAAACTCCAGGTCTTTTTGGCAGATTTCCATGGCCATTTCTAGGCGCTCCAGGTTAACACAGTCAATTCCGAGCAAAGTGACGGTGGGCAGTTGATGTTTCATATTTTTTAGTTTATTTAAAAATTATAGCATAGATATCGGTTAATTATACAGACATGCTACGATTAATTGCGCATGAACAAGATAAATATCTACATAGACGGCAACAATTTATATCGCTCCGCCAAAGAGCTGGGCTTTAAAATTGATTATCGGAAATTTAGAGGTTGGCTTGGACAAAAATATTGTCCAAATTTTGTTTATTTGTTCGTCGGGTTCATCGCTGAAAGAATAAAATTTTACGAATATTTAAGAAAATACGGCTACGTCTTGATTTTTAAACAAACCGTATCGGTTGGCGAAAAAATAAAAGGAAACTGCGACGCAGAGCTGATCCTCAGGAATGTCATTGATTTTTATACCGAATCTTTTACCTCCTGCATTTTAATAACTGGCGACGGTGACTTCGGCTGTTTGGTGGAATTCTTACGCGATAAACAATCAATTCATTGCCTTATTGCTCCCGACAGAAATAAGTGCTCTTTCTTACTTAGAAATAAAAACATCGAAATTACCTTTCTCAACGATCACTACCACAAATTTTCCCAAACAATAAAAAAAGCCCCCAATGCGGACGCATCCGCACAAGGGTCTCTTCCATCGTGATGTTTTTATTATAGCACAAAAAAACACGAGGTCAATAAAAAAAGCCTGCTTTTGGGAAAACAGGCTTATTGAGCAGCAAACGCCTTAATAGGGCGACCAAAATAATCTAACGGTGAAAATTGTGGCCGCAATAGAAGCCACGGTAAAAATCAGGGTGGCTAGACCGTACAATAGCACTTGATACAAGCGGCCAGTGCTGACGGTCACTAGCATTTCTTGGTTGGTTAGATGGAAAGAACGACTCAGGATATCCGGTTTTAGCCGTAAAGCCTGAGCTGAGAAAAAAGCGCCGCGTGTCAAAGTGTCCGGTTTCCAGAAACTAACCCCGCTTTCGCCAAAAACCAAGAGTACATCTTCCCCCTTTTTAATTTCATTGGGATCGCGGATTTCCTCCGCCACCCCCGCATAAGAAAAGTTCTTCTCCGCCACAACGCGTCCAGAAAAACCCTGCAGGTCAATTTTATAGATCTGCTTTTCGGTTAGTTTTGCGTGAAAGGTCAGCGCGAAAAAAACCAACAGCGCTAAAGTGATGATGTTTAAGGTAATTCTTCTAATCATCATTTCTTTTTTCTCTTTTTCCATTTCTAGGCTTTTTTGGGGTAATTAAGAATTAATTCCACCGGCTTTCCTTCTTCGGTAAAAACCAGACAGCGATCCTTGAGGTCAAGGTTGTTGTCGGAAAGACCCAGGAACACCAGTTCGAAACCAATAAAATCTTCGGAAACTTGAGCACTGGGATGATTTTTGTCTTGCTCGTCCCCTGAAAAAGCTATTTTCCGCCTGATTACTCCAGACTTTAGCCTGTCCGCTGTCCAGCGTCTAGCACCAAAAAAACCGACTGGCTTCAAAAAGCCTTTGTCCTTTACTTCCACCGTGTAAATTTCGGTGGCGCACTCAAAGTCCGAACAATCGATAGTTTCCACCAACACATCGGCTTGTCTAGTCAATATTCCGACTTTATCGCCCATAATCTTAGCGTAATACTTATCACCTCCGAAAGGGAGAAGCTTTTCGCTCCAAAAACCCAAACCCAGGTAATCGTCTGCTGGGGGGTCCTTTACCCCGTTGCTTAAAATTTTAATCAGACCGAAGGGGAATATTTTCCCGCCCCGCCTAATAAAAGAATTTCTGAAATGTTCTTGTTCATTCATTGCAAAATTTATTTAAAGTTTAATAATCAGATTAACTACCAAAACGACCCTGGCCGGCTTGGTAATTAACCCGATTTCCCTTGTTTTTTAAGGAGCTTATTAGATGCTAATATTACAATAACGCTGGCTATTTGTCAACTAGAAGGTTGGCAATAAAAAAGACCCCTATAACTATGAGGTCTTAATCTTGTAGTTCAAGGAACTACCTAAGGCACTAACTTTCTAAAATGCAAATCCCTCGGATTCTTTGGGAGATCTTTTGGGTAAATCCCGGCGTAAGAAAGAACATCTAAATAAGTAAAAATCCTTTCTATATTTATTAAAAGCTGTTTGTCCGGAGAAAACATAAAAAGCTGTTCTCTGGCTTTTAAGGTGTGGAAATTGTGATTATTATCCACCCCGCTACCCGGCATGCAGGTATCCAGCACCTTTTGAGAAATGCGTTTCATTTCAGGGCTATTTTCTTTTACTTGCCCCTGATTTTTTTGTAAAAAATCCACAAACTCAAAAAGCACTTCCTTCTGCTTATTCGCCGGTTCAATGTCTTCCTTTAGCCATTTAACCGCTTTTTTCAACTGTTCCGGAAATTTGGCCAAAAGGTCTTTTAGATATAATTCGATTTCCTTAAATTCCTTTTGATCAAAAAGTCCAGGTAGAGTAGTGATGAGTCGGTGCCAATTTTTGTTCTCAATACATCCCTTTTCCAGGGCTGAATGCGCTTGGATGTAGCCCACAAACATTATCAATAGTGTTCCCAGGACTGGCTGTTCTACGCAAAGTTCTTCCACCTTCGGTTCATTAAAAATTTCGCCAACGGAAGGCAGGCAATAATCAGCAAAAATAATCACTGTCGCTTTGTTCCTCTTTAAAAGTTCATTTTTGTAGAATTCGACGCCGTCTTTAAGAATCTCTTCAATCTCGAGCTCTCCCTTCTTGGGTTCTTCGCTGCCAGCCTCAATTAAAACCAGGCCGGCCTCTTCTAGTCTAGTCTGAATTAAAATGTCTGTTTTCAATAAATTGGGATCATCAGAACTCACTTTGGAATTCTCGTCTGTTTTTTGTTTCGCCATTATTTTTATTTTTTTCGCCTTTTTAGTCGGCGTGGTTTATATTAATTTTTTAATGTATATTTTTGATGGCCTAAACTTACTATATAAATATATATTTGTCAAGACAACAAAAAACGCCACGAAAATGGCGGCGCATGCTTTCATGTTTTTAGAAATTGTTTACTTTTTCTTAATCACTTTGAGAATAAAAAGCAGGACCAAGGTGTCAAAAACAAAAAGATACCCCGGATAAGCAATTTCTGAAAAAGTGAAGTTCTGAATTGCGCAAAGCGATAATAAACCAGAAATAGCCGAGGCCAGCCAGGCAAAATAGGTTTCGCTCTCCGGCTCACGGTAGGTTTTAATAATTGTCGGCAAGCCGAAACAGAGATCGGCGGTAATCGCTAAAACCAAAGCAATTATTGGCAGACCAATAATCAGCCACAAAATCAAACCCAAGATACCGAGCCCAAAAAGCAAGAAATCATAAGCAGAAACCGACCAAACTCCCGCCTTTCGGATAATGGCGTAGCCCGCGATGACAAAGCAAAGCAAGGTGTTGGCGAACATCAAAGCCACCACCCAGCGACTGCCGCTCGCGAGCATCGCGGAACCGCCGAGGCCGGTGATAAAAGACCAGCCGATCCAAGACAAGATGTGCGGATGCACTTTTTTGCGGTGAATGTCCCGCAAATAAGGAACGCCGCCGATAATCAGCACTATTGAAGAAAGCAACCCAAAAATAGCTTTAATCTCCATAAAATTATTTAGAATTCATAATCTTCAGCAACTTAGCGTGCAGATATTTGTTGGCCGATAAAATTTCTCGATCTTTCAGGGACCAGGGCTGGCCCTGAAAATTTGTGACTTTGCACCCTGACTCGGAAAGAATTAACGAGGCGGCCGCGTAATCCCACAGGCCGCCGCCCTGCGAAGCACGCCAATCTCGCCGGCCATCTGCTTGGTACATCACGCTAACGCCGGCAGAACCAAAAGCACTGACCCAGACATTTTCTTTTTCTGAATGGTTTAATAGTTTACGCAAATTGGCGGTATTTTTCTCGGACAGATTAACGCTGGCCAAGCCCCAGCTATTCTTCCAAGTTTTCTGCTCGGAACAAGCAACCTTCTTGCCGTTTAAAAACGTCCCCTTCCCTTTTTTGGCGAAAAATAATTCAGCCGTGCAGGGGTTATAAATCGTGGCCAATTCCATTTTACCGTTATGAGCCAGACCGACCATCACAGCAAACATCGGCGTGCGGGTGAGAAAATTGCGCGTCCCGTCCAAAGGGTCAATAATCCAGCAATATTCCGCACCGCTTTGATAATCTTCCGTCTCTTCGGAAATGATGGCGTGTGTCGGATATTTTTTCTTGATGGCTTCGGTGATAATCTTGTTGGCTGCCAAATCGGCCTCAGTCACCACGTCGGCGACATCCTCCTTGGTGTATTTCACCCCGACCTTCCCGAATTTCTTGAGAATCGCCAAGCCGGCTTCTTCGGTTATTTGTTTAATAAATTTTTCCATACTAAGATTATACCATATCGCTTCTGAGCAAGGAACTTGGCAGAAAAAATGCCGAAAGACCTGTAATTAGCCGTTTACTTGGAGCACGCATCTTAATTATCACTAATTATTGACAAAATTTACTCACAGTTATAAAATTTTATATTCTTTAACAAATAAAATAAACAATGAAAACAACCGCCGCCGTCAATGCTCCTATGCAATTAAGACTGGAAATGCATATTGGAAGTTTTATGGATATAATTTTCTTAGATCTTATTAAGCGTTTTAATCCGGATGTCGAGATAATAATCCAATGGAACGCTTTGGGCAGGTTCAGGCAGAAAGATGGGACAGATAACGCCGAGGCTTTCGCAATTTTATTCAACAGAGCGAAGGGTCTTGTAAATAGCTATTACGACCAAAATAGCTGTCTTTATTTTCTGGATGCCGACCCAAAGGTTCATGATTATGTCTTAAAAATTGTATCAAAAATGATCTCCGAAAAAATAATCAAAATCAAGGAGTATGTTTCTTGGTACTGTGAAAACTGCAATTCATACCTCGGGCCAATTGAGCAATCATTGAAATTATGCAAAAGATGCTCAACGCCTCTTACTAAAAAAACAACTACCGATCTTTTTATCAATATTGATAAAAAATCGATCAGAGAACTAACCGAAAATCTTACTTTTAGCCCCGAGAGGATGAAAAAAAAATTTCTCGGCGTGTTTTCTGAAATGCCGAATGAATTTATCATCACTAAGGAAAGGTCCGACGGTTTTTCCGCGGAAATTATTGATAAATCTCTGAAAGGAAAGGTCTTTGACCCTAAATTTGTCTATTCTCTCTTCCCGACTTTGGCAACTGAGCTAGGACTCCCTAAAATAAAGACTATTATTCTAGGGGAAGATATTCTCGGGCGCTATCTTTATTATTTACTGGCAAATAACCAGCCCGCACTAACCGCAAAAATCAACATAATTGTTCATGGCATGCTAACGCGCGCTGGAAAAAAAATCAGTAAATACGGAAACTTTCCCGAAATTACTAATATTAATGAATTCCTAGAAAAATACTCCTGGGAACACCTTAAACTCCTTTGCGTTTCCTCTAATATCGGACAAGCCATTGATTTCGATCAAAAAATAGCTGACGTCTCTAAGCTGGTAATCAAGAAAAAGAACGTCCTATTTTTCTTGGAACAGACAATTGCCCAGGATAAATTGCCCGACGGCAAACTAAGCGAAGCGGAGCTTGAGATTATTAATCACTGCGAAGACTTAATTAAAAAACTCTCAAAACTAGAATTATTTGACTTTTATTCGGGTTATTATCTTCTTTGGTTTGATCTTCTTTCGCGCAAATATATCTCGAAACTTCGCGATAATCAAGGCAGCAAAACTGGACTAAAAAAAATAACCGCTTTGCTGCCGTTAATCCTATAATTAATCAGGCAATTTAAAAAGCTATCTCTATTGAAGATAGCTTTTTTTCTAAAAATCAAGTTTTAAGGGATAAAATTATCCAAACTTCCGTTATGCCGAGCTTCTTGAGAAAATTCGTTAAATTTCTGATACATACAATCTTTACAGGATAGTGCGTTAAATTTCTTCATCTTCCTAAAATAAGACTGCAAATTTTTATCAAAATTTTCGGGAGTGAGTTTTGTGCCCATTCCTTCGACGTACTTTTTCAAGCAACAAGGATAAAGCTTGGAATCAATGCCAAGATTAATAGAAAAATGCGAAAACCAACAACGTTCTGTGCTATTAGGCTTGTCAAGAAAATTAAAACGTGACAGATTAACTTCGGCGCGGGGGGCTATTAAGCCAATAACCTTACCCAATTCAATATCAAGTTCTTCTCTGATGCCGTCATAAATCTTTTCTCCAGATTTTGTAAACACTGGGGTGTATCTGATATTGTCCGCCCCTAGTTCTTTAGCTAAGTTATATGCGGGAATAATTTCTCGGTAATTGATTGGCATAACCAAAAAATTAATACCCACTAAGAAGTCGCGATTTTTATCCTCAGTAAGCAAACGGATATTTTCAATTAATACCTCAAAAGAAGAGTCATCGCAAGGATGATGAACGCGGCGCCAAATTTCCTCACTAGCAGAATCCAAGGAAACCCTTATCCACTTCAGATACTTATTACTGGCGTATTTCTTGATAAAAGCAGGGGTTAATTTTGTTCCATTGGTGATAATCCCCACTTCGATTTTGCACCGAAATAAGGCATCAAGCACTTTCTCAAAATTTTCATAGACAAACGGCTCCCCTCCTCCCGTGATAATAGCTGATTTAAGGCCCCTCTTAGCAAACATCTTAATTATTTTTACTAGACAAGGATAATCAAGCTCGCGAGATCCGGGGTAGGAGTAATCAGCGTCTTTCTGGATAGTTGAAGCCTTGCTCTGATATAAGCAATTGGGACAACTGAAGTTGCATTCTGGCGTCAAATCTAGGCGCAAGGTAAAAGGCAAGGCGGAGTTATTTTGGTCTATATTCTTAATATAAGAAACTAGCCACTTCCACTTGTTTGAACTGAAGTAATCATCTGTTTTCATGATAAATTTATTTTTTTTATTTTTTAATGAACTTGAATAATTTTTCAAAAATATTATCTTGTTTGATAATTTTATAGCCATGGGCGCCGCTATCCGTGCTCCAAATGTCCATCTTGTTTCTGTCGGCGTATTCTTTGACGTTGGTAAAATTTACCTGTTTATCAAGCCGGTCCGCAATCAACAAGATTCTTTCTGGCGATATACGTAATTCCTGATATTTCTGATCTAGGGTAAAAAAATCTTCTCTCGCCCGCCCCTCATTTGATAGCCTGACGACTTCCTTGAAGAATACCAGCTTATCTAGCAAGTTGTCAATAGTCTCTTTGTGCTTCGCAAAATCAATCAAGGGGCTAATAGCCACGATCTTAGAAAAAATATCGTCTTGTGCGGCCAAGGAAACAGACGCTCCAAAGCTAGAACCGATTAAAAAAATTCTGCCAGCCTTAAAAATAAAGTCTTTCCCCGCAAAAACATCAAATATTTTTCCCGTTTTAAGAGCCTTGGCGAAAGCAATTATTTCTAAGCCCAATTTAGAAAAATTCATTTTCCCTGAAGCTTCCCAATAGCCAGGATAATACAAATTTATAAATAGATAGCCGTTCTTTACGAAATAGTCAGAAACCTCCTGGGTTTGCGCCGGCCGAGGCAAGCCATTTAAAAAAATAACTATTTCTGCTGGGGCTTCGCCGGAAATGACTTCTTTTTTGGCGGAAAAGTATCCCAAGCAATCGCCTAATTGCACGCAGCCATTAACTTTTTTATCAGGCAAAATCGCTCCTGCCATAAATTTAAATACTAAATTATAAAATGCAACGGAATCATCTGAATTGATCACCTCAAAATCTAAAGATTCGCCAGGTTTCTTAACATAATCATAAGCCATCAAAGGAACTCGAGAATTTAATATACGAGACGCTAGAGCGGCGCTTTCTTGATAGCTTGTGAACCGATATTCGTAAAATATCTGAAATATTTTCACGGCAAAAAGAATATTTTTAAAAGCGGCATCTTTAGAGTATAAATTCGTCTCGCTATTGACCAAAAGCTTATTATTTATATACTGCAAATTTTTTATTAAGCGAATGCATTCCTCCTTTACTCGCGACTCCATCATCTCTGGAAATTTTATTTCTGAGACAAAATTGCGTCCATAAAAAAGCTTGAAGTTATACTTTAACTCAAATAAAAAATAATACGGGCGCTCTCTGTGAGTGAAAAACCCTCTAGCGAAACTTTCCATCGAAAAATCATCTTTGGCGGACATATTAATAAAAAATTCCCGACCCAGAATATCTTCGACTGCGACCTTAAGCGATTTTATTTTGGTAATCAATTCTGAACTAATATCTTCAACAATAATAAAACAGTCAATATCACTTTTCTCCGTCAATTCATTAGTGATAAAACTGCCGTAAACATAGACGCCGACTATATTGATAGACAAAAATTCATCAGATGATATCAATCTTTGTAGCGTGTCGCGCAATAAATTATTTTCTGCAATCATAAGGCATTACTTTAATATTTATCTTAAAATTACTATAAAATATAAAAAAAGTCAAAAAAAACCCGCCTATTTCTAGGCGGGAGTTGGGTCGCAAAATAAAGAACGATTAATTTGATATGTAAATATCTGAACCGTAGCTTTCATAATGATAGCTATCAATCATTTCCTTACCCAGGAGGTATTCTTTTGCACCAGCTAGGGCGGCAAGATCACTAATAGCTTCGGATACGAATTGACTGTCCGAAACGATTGACAAACAGGACACTTCTGCTCGCAAATTCTTAACTTCTATGGTCTTGAAATGACGTATTTTACTGATAATGTCCAAGAAGATCGGCCCAAAATTAACTAAATCATCTTGTTCATAATCACAATTTACTTCTGGCCAAGCAGCAACATGAATAGATTCCGCGTCAGCTACTCCGAAGAGAACATGATAAATCTCTTCACTTGCAAAAGGAATTATGGGGGCAAAAAGCTTCAAGATGACTTCCATGGAAATAGCTAAAGAATAACGGAGAGAGTCCTTCTGGTCTACAGAATATTTTTCTGGCTTCCAAACGCGATCCTTGCAAAGTTCAAGATAATTATCGCAATATTTTGACCAAAAAAACTTTTCCAAAATTACCCTTGCCTTATTGAAATTACAGGCATCCAGAGCCTTTGTACATTCAGCGATAACTTTCTGTAGTTCAGCCATAATCCAGCGATCGGAGAAATTTACTAGAATAGGCTTAGGCTGATTAATGGTTTCTGCGGCCAATAAAGGTTTAACGAAACGAGCCACGTTCCAAAGCTTATTAACTAATTTTCGACCGGCCTGCAAATCAACTTCTGAATGTCGCAAATTATTCCCTAAACCAGAACCAGTTGCCCACCAACGAATAGCGTCAGCCGAATACTGTCTAACAGCATCATCAATCTTTACGATATTTCCCTTAGACTTTGACATTTTTTTGCCGTTCTTGTCCAAGCCCCAACCGGAAATCATTACCTCTTTCCAGGGGATGGATTGGGTGTGGAACCATGATTTAGCCACCGTATAAAAGAGCCAGGTTCGGATAATCTCGAAAGCTTGAACTCTCAAACTAAAAGGATAAATCTTATCCATCAAGTTATTTTCCTCAAGCCACTTAGCATTGATTAACGGTGATAAAGAGGACGTCATCCAAGTGTCCATTACCTGATTCTCCCCCACAAGATTACCGCCGCCACAGTGACGACAGCTAATTCCAGGAGGAATCTCGCCACGAGGGTCTATGGGAAGTATTGCATCCTCCGGTAAAACAATTTCACCGCAGTCCATGCAATGCCATACTGGAAAAGGAACGCCATAATAACGATCACGAGATATGCACCAGTCCCATTTTAGATTAGAAACCCAGTCGTCATAGCGTATTTTCATTGAATCTGGGTTCCATTTGAAGCTTTCGCCTAAACGCAAAAATTCCTCTTTACTGTCTAAGATGTTAATAAACCACTGTTTTGATGATAAAAACTCCACCGGTGTTTCACATCTTTCGTGAACCTTCTTAACATGAGTGATGTCGTCCTCGCGAATAAGTAAATCCATTTCTCGTAATTTTTGGGCTATCGCCTGCTTGGCTGGTGCGAGCTTGAGACCTTGGAATTCTCCAGCGATCTCATTTAATCTACCATCTCGGCCAACGAGGGGCCTGGTCTCCAGCTTATCGCTCTTCCATCTTCGAACATCTTCGGCATCGCCCCAAGTACAAACCATCATCGCGCCAGTCCCAACGGATAGATCAACTTCACTATCTGATAAAATCGGCACTTCCTGATTGAATATAGGCACTGTCACCTTGCCGCCAACCAGATGAGAATAGCGTTCGTCATTAGGGTTAACATAAAGAGCAACGCAAGCCGGAAGTAGCTCTGGCCTTGTAGTCGCAATAATTATGCTCTCGCTGGAATCAAAAATAGAAAATTTGAGATAAAACATCTTCGCCTTTTCTTCTTTGTCTTCCAGATCCGCCTGAGCTAAAGCCGTTTGACAGCTAGGACACCAGAACGTAGGCGATTCCTGCTGATAAACTAAGCCTTTCTTGAACAGGTCAATAAATGACCGCTGCGCCATCTTTTGGGAAAGAGTACCGATGGTATTGTAGTTCAATGACCAATCGACACCGATTGCTAAAGATTCCCAAAATCTCTGATAATTAATCGCCCCCTTCATCGTTTCTTCGACACACAGATCAATAAATTCCTGACGTGGAATTGCTTTTTTATTAATCTTATACTTGCTCTCGATGTAACGCTCTGTTGGCAAACCATTGTCATCAAAGCCCATAGGATAAAAGATATTAAACCCCTTCATCCTTTTGTAGCGAACAATAATTTCAGCTTGGATATAAGACATCGCGTGCCCAATATGCAAGTGGTCTGAATTTACGTACGGAGGGGGTGTATCTACGGAAAAAACCGGTTTTTCACTGTTATTTTCGAAACAGTAGATGCCCATTTCTTTCCACTTTTTAATCCATTTATTCTCCGCTGTAGGAGCTTCGTAGTTCTTGTCCATGATATCTATTTTTAAATTGTTAATGTTCTATTTAATTTGATTCTAAATATTACAACAAAAAATAAATTTAGTCAATAACTAGCTTGTGCATAAAACCATCTCTCGACTAATAACCCGCAAAACCGGGAAATCATTGAATTTTTTGGCTGATAATATATAATAAATAGATAATATTGATAAATATGCA
>CAIMEI010000170.1 GCA_903839955.1 Candidatus Falkowiibacteriota bacterium
AGCATATTGATAAAGCGCACCAATTCACGCTTCAGGCCTTCGCGCTTCAACTCGGGAGTTAAGACGGTATCCAAACTGGTTTCCGGGAAATCATTTTCCGCTTTTTCCCAAAGCACTTGTTGAACATTCAATTCATCTTTGATCAGTTCCAAATAGCTAGCTTCCAGTTCTTCCTCTTTGGCGCTGACCTTCAAGGAAGCCAGCATTTGGCGGATCTTGATACCCGCGGCGTCGCGCTGAGCGAGGCCCAATTCCACAATCTTGCGGGTCAAAGTCATTTTTTCTAGCGTCTCTTTATCTTTGGCGCTTAACTCAGAAACTGCCGTCCACTTCTCCAAATGCACTGACTGCTCGCCATTTTCAAAATTATAACCGCTAAGCCTTTGCCACAAATTCTCGGCCATAAAAGGCATGAAAGGCGCGATGATTTTGGCCAATTCCGTTAGAACATTTTTGGTCGTCGCCAAAGCAAATTGCTTGTCCTGTTCGTTTTCACTCTTGAAGCGATCGCGACTGCGGCGCAAATACCAAGTAGAAAGCTCATCCACAAATTCGGTGATCGGCCGCATCGCTTTCTGGAGATTATAGGCTTCCATGGCGCCGGTTACTTCCTTGACCAAAAGATTCAGCTTGGCAATTATCCAGCGGTCCAAAACATTGTCCGAAACGGATTGTTCATTTTTCAATTCACCAGCAAACATCTCGTAGAATTTATAGACATTCCAGGTGATCATCAGGTTTTTGCGCAGAGCTTCCTCTACGCCTTTTTCTGAGAAATTCAAATTTTCCGCCTGGACGACGGGAGAAGCGAGCAAATAGGCGCGCAAAGCGTCAGCGCCATATTTTTCCAAAACATACATCGGGTCGGGATAATTCTTGTCGCGCTTGGCCATTTTCTTGCCGTCTTCTGCGAGAACGATGCCGTTAACGGCCACATTTTTGAAGGCTTCATGGCCGCGCACCCCGCCGGAAATGGCGTGCAAATAATAAAACCAGCAACGCGTTTGATCCACGCCCTCGGCAATAAATTGCGCCGGAAAATTGGCTTCAAATTTTTCCTTGTTCTCAAAAGGATAATGCAATTGGGCGTAAGGCATAGAGCCGGACTCAAACCAGCAATCCAAAACATCGGGAATGCGTTTCATTTCTCCACCGCAAGCGGGGCATTTGAAGGTTAGTTCATCAACTTTGTCCTTGTGGATGTCGTCGACTTTTTCTCCCGTCAATTCTTCTAATTCCAAAACACTGCCGACCACGTGCCGAGCGCCGCAAGCACATTCCCAAATCGGAATGGCGCTCGCCCAAAAACGCTGGCGGGAAATTGACCAATCACGGGCGCCTTCCAGCCAATTGCCGAAGCGGCCTTCCTTCAAATAATCCGAGGACCAATTGATGTTTTTGGCGCTTTCTAGAAGCTCGGTTTTTATTTTATTCACCGCCACAAACCAGGAAGAGGTGGCGTAGTTGATGAGCGGCGTTTCACAGCGCCAGCAATGCGGATAGCTGTGTTCATATTTTTCCTTAGAAAATAACTGATTGTGGCCGGCTAAATATTTGATGATTTCGATATCGGTCGCCGTGTGGTCGCCGAGCGGCTTGACGTGGAGACCGGGGAAATCTTTTACTTCCTCTTTGAAGACGCCATCCATCCCGACATGCTGAATGAAAGGCAATTTGGCTTCGCGGCCGAGATTCATATCGTCTTCACCGAAAGCGGGTGCGATATGAACGACGCCGGTGCCGTCGGTAGTTGTCACAAATTCGGCGGCGTAAATTTTCCAGCCGTGCTCGCGGTTTTCTAGTTTTTC
>CAIMEI010000171.1 GCA_903839955.1 Candidatus Falkowiibacteriota bacterium
AGCTCTTTAACAATCGGGGTGCTGCTAGCTTTTTTCTCTTCTTTTGCCACCTCTTTGGCTGCGACTTTTGCCGCCGCGCAATCCGCCAGAAAACCAGCCCGCGCCGCCTGCGAACGTGTTCCCGCCTCTTCGATTATTTGCCGGCGCACCTCGTCGCCCGCCTCCGGACAAGATGGTTTATTGGCGGGACAAAAATCCGGATCGGCCAAACCGGATTCCACCAATGCCTGATTAACAAAAATCACTGTCCCGTCCTTTTTCAAAACATACACATAGAATAGCCAGCGGGAATAAACATCTTTTTTGGCCAAAGAATCGGGCACTAAAATTAATTTTCCCGAAGATAATATCTGCTCATTCAAAGCCTTGGCTTCCAATCCGCGGCACTCCGTGGTCTTTCGGGAAGCGGAGGCGATTTCTGGGGTATTGATGTCCAAATAGCGCACTCTGCGTCCATCCTTTAAAACGATGGTGTCGCCGTCAATCACTCGATCTAGCTCCGGCTCATTGCTGTAGCGAGAAGAGGTGGAAGTGGCAGTCTTTTTCTTTTTGACTGCCTCGACGCCTGAACGCAAAGCGCTGATGATTTTTTCTTGCGGATTAGGAAAAAGTTTTTCCCAATCCAGCGGCGTTGAAGTATTTATTGAAGTGGCGGCGAGAGAACTGGCGGGGCTGGGCGCCGCTGGCTGATTAATAGCAATAGCCGGCGCTGGAAAAAAATGATTGCTAATCTTTTTGGCCAGCAAGCGAGCGCTGGAGAGTGGATTATTCACTAAACTCCACTTGAAAACTAAGCCGAGAGTCGGCTGTTTTCCCCGCACCTCCTCATCTTTGAAATCGCTAGCCAGGACAATGTCCGGCGAAACGCTCTTCAGGCTCGGCTGAGAAAATTGCGTGAAAGGCAGAAAAAAATAGCGCTGGCCAGCATGCTCAAAGCCGGCATTAAAGCCAAAAGCTTCAGTGGCTGGCAAAAGCATTTGAACGCGCGGGGCAATTTTGGAAAATTCCTTGCTAAGCGCCAAGACATCGCCTTCCGCGTTGACGACGTGATCATTATCAAAACCATCAGGAGTGATGTCTACCCCGTATTTTCCTGGGTCATATTGCAAAGCGCTTAAATCATAAGGATTAGCGGCGTCGGCGCTCTCGTAGACTTTTTCTGCCAAACCAGAACAAATCCATTGACCGCTTCCCGGCCCTTTCTGCGTGTGGAAATCAAAATCATAGGCGGGAGCGCTTTCAGCAATCGTTTTCGCCAAAATCACCGCCGTGGCGCGCTCGGTTGGCGTGGCCTTAATTGGCAAACGGGCGCCGATTAATTTCTCGCCGTTTCGCAGATCAACAAAATCTTTCGCCGGAGTTTTGACGACGCCGTTCGCCAGAGCTTCCACCACATAATCAACGCCATTTTCCTGTCCGACGTAAATTCCAACATGCCCGGTATATAAATCGGATAAAATGCCATTATTGATTTTTAACAGCTCAAAATCGCTGTAGCCGTACATCTTGCCGTCGGAAGAAGTGCGATAGAGCAAGGTCCCCAGGGGCATCGCCGCCGCTTGGCTAAAGGGCCAAAACAACCAGGGCAAGCCGGCTAAAGCAATAATAATTAAAAAATATTTCTTCATAATTTAACAAAACGAATTTATAAATTGTCTCCCAGTAAATATTTTTCCAAATCTTGATCCTTGATTTCCGGCAAAGGAAAATCTTGCCCGGCGCCTTGGCGCTTGAGAATTTCGGCGGCGAAGGAGCGGGAAAAAACACTGAAGGCCGGCGAGCGGTAAGCTTTAATCAAAAAATCAGCGGCTTCGTTTTTGGCTATTGGCGCTTGCGCCCGAGCCAGAAAAATCGCCCAGTTTCTTCCCTGTTCATCTGAAACCAATAATTTCGGCCATATTTTCTCCCAAAAATCGGCGGGAAGCGGTTTTTGATTAGGAGAAAGCATTAAATCTTTAAGCAGAAACTTCATGAGCGGTTTTTCAAAAAGAATTTCCTCGCTCATTGACCAGGCAAAAAAATCGGGATCTTGTTTGGCCAGCATTTGCAAGGACGCCGCTCGGCGCTCGAGCGGCAAATTGCTAGCCAAAGCCGTCGACCGTTCTTTCTCTCGCCAGGAATCTAGTGGCAAATCAAAATTATTCTGAAAAAAGACCCGTAAATCCTGATCGTTACTATTTTGAAAAACCGCTAGCAAGTCTGGGGACAAATTATTTTGGCCATAAGCCTCGCGCCAAGCCAATAAAAGTTCCTCTTTAAAAGCCAAGCTCTCATCGGGCGCGGCTAAAGTCCTAATGATTTTAGACGCCGCCCCCTGCTTCCCGTTTTTGAGAGAATCAACCAGAACGCCGCGCGCCAAAAGACGTTTCAATAAGCAGCGTTCGTGACAGAGCGGCTCTTCAAAGGCAGACAAGCTCAGCTTTTCAAAAGCCAAGGGGGTTTTTAAAAACAAGGGATAGCGCAACCACAGGTTGCCGGCCACTGAATAAATAAACATGGAGACTGGGGCCAAGACCAAAAGGATGGAGAGCCAAAGAAAGCGCCATTTTTTCAGCCAAGCGCCAAAAATTTTAAGTTTTCCCATAAAGTTAAGCGGCTTCAAGAAAGCCAATAAAAAAATATGCCTCCAGCATAGCACTGGAGGCATAAAAAATTCTTTTCTATTTATTCAACTCTGGATAACGCGCCGGTCTATTCTCCTTGAAGCTTCATTTCTAACTGAGAAACATAAGCTCTAGAATCACTGGCTAAACTAGGGTTGAGTTCGCCGACTCTTTGCGCAGCCACAATTGCTCCCTGGTAATCGCCGACTCTTTCATCCAATTTCGCCAAGTTGGCAAAAATCTGATAACTGCTAGGAGCTAAGACCGCCAAGCGATTGGCGTATTTGATGGCCTGCGGGTAATCGCCGACGGCTGTGCTAGAACTGGCCGCATCGGCCAGAAATGACGGCACCGTGGCGTAGTCCAGACCGTCCAAGGCGGCGCATTGCTTGAAGTATTGGAGTGCCAAGTCTTGTTTCTTCTCAAAATTATAGAGTGAAGACAGGCGGCAATACCCTTCCGGATAGCTGGTGTTCAAACTAATGCCGTAGCTAATCGTTTTCTCGGCGCCGGCAAAATCATCGCCATCGGCCATAATCTGCCCCTTCATGAAATAATTAGTGGCCCGACCAGGAGAAGAAGCGATGGATTGATCCATGGCCTGCAGGGCCATTTGGTGGAATTTGTTTTGAGCGGTGGAATTATTTTGAAAACGGGAAACTAATTCCGCCAATTGAGCAAACTCCAAATTTTTCAAGCTGTCTTTTGGGTTCTCGGCAATGTTTTCCTGAGAAACCTGAATGGCATAGGCTAGTATCTCTCCAACCTGATCGTTAGACAAAGAGGCGAGGGCTTGAGGATTACCAGTGATCAGGCGCACAAAAGTGGCCTTGCAATCCCGAGCCAACGGGTGCGGCGTTTCAAAGGCCTGGCGATAAGCTTGGTAGCCTTCCCAAATTTGTCCCTGAGAGATTTGCGAGTAAGCCGAAATGGTGTCGGAAAAAATCCGGTAGGGGATAAAATTCGCATAGTTGGCGATGCCATAAATAAAAACCAAACCAATCGCCAAGCCGCCATATTCCCAACCATCCGAGAGACGGGATTTTTTGATTTCTTCGCTCTGGGGTGTTAAGGCGGCGTAATGGAAAGCGATTAGGCCCAAAGTAATCATCAAACCAACGTAGGTCACCAGCGAGTCGAAAACGGCCAAATTTTGAATAAAATAAGCAATCAATAAACAGAAAATAAGAATCAATTCAATGTTCGTTTGGCCCTTGCGGCTCCAGCCGACATACTTATCTTCTTTTTTCATGACCAGCCAAAGCTCCCGGAAAGCGAAAAATAAAATACTCAAATAAGCGATAAGTCCAATAACGCCGGTGTCGGAAAGAATTTCCAAGACGTTGTTGTGAGCACGGTCGAAATAGGTTTCTGAGCGGGAGTAATTGTAGAAGCGCGAATTGAATTGGCGGTCAAAAACATTGGCGTAATTGCCGAAGCCGACGCCGAGCCAAGGATGATTGTGAAAATCTTTAACCGCCCCTTCCCAAGAAACCAAGCGAGTCTGGAAAGTCCCCTTGCTCGCCGTGAGGGCGCGCAAGCGATTATTGTTTTGAAACCAGGGCTGATTCCACTGCGAAGCCATTAAGATTACTCCGACCAAAAGAACGCCGAAGACAATCCAGGTGTTGCGCCGATAGCTTTTTTTCTTGGAAAACAAACCGATCAAGAAAATAGCCGTCAAAATGCTGATTCCCAGGCCGATAATCGCCCCGGAAGTGTTCGCGCGATTGAAGGCGAAAAGCATCAGAACGGCCGGCAAAGCCCAGAACCAGCGCAAAGTTTTGTCCTTAGTGCGCACAAAAAGAATGGCGGTGAAATAAAGATTGAAAATCAGGTAGCCGCTGACATAAGCGGTGTTGCCAATTGTGCCGTAGGCAATTTTCCCCAGCACCGCCAGAGACTCAATGGTCGCCACCACCACTGAGGAGGATAAAAGCAAGGTCCAAGATTCTTTGTCTCGAAAAGTGCTGATGATATAAAGATAGAGGAGGAAGAAATGAAAAATATGGAAGAAACCAAGCATTCTTTCGGTGTTGCCCCAGAAGCTGAGGTTGAAGTCCACTCCCGTGAAACAGGTCAGAAAAACCACCGCAAAATAGGCCACCAGGCCGTAGATGATCCAGGAACGGCGCGGACGGTATTCTGGAACTTTCAACATCAAGATCAGATAGAAAGGCAGAAGGAACTCCATGAGAATGTTAAAGGAAATCTGCTTGGAAGAAA
>CAIMEI010000172.1 GCA_903839955.1 Candidatus Falkowiibacteriota bacterium
GAGCCGAAGCGGCGCTCAAAAAATAAGCGCCAGCGGCCAAAAAGGCCGGCGACTTTTTCCAGGTCGCGGTCCAAGCGTTTGGCAATAATCTGGTTTTTGAATTTGGCCTCCTTGCGGCCAGGCAAATGCTCCAAGTCTAGCAAAGCCAAAGCCGTGAATTTCTTGGACACCACCAAAAAAATCACCAGGAGACAGACTAAAGTTAGAATCAAGGATAAATAAACCCACATAAGGATTAGAGATTAAGCAAGCGGCGGAAGCGGCGGGCATCCAAACTGGCACCGCCGACTAGCAAGCCGGAAATAGCCGATTGTTGTAAATATTCGCCGGCATTCTGGTCAGTGATACTGCCGCCATAGATAACGGTGACCCGGGAAAATCCGGCTTTCGCGGCCAAGTTCTTTATCATAGCACAAATTTCTGCCGTTTCAAGCGGCTCTGGGGTGAGCCCGGAGCCGATCGCCCAGACTGGTTCATAGGCAAAAATCAGAGGGCTTTTGGCATAATTGCCCGGCAAGGGCGCAAGCACCTCCTGAAGCTGCTTCGCTAGAACTGTCTTGGTTTTTTTTAAGCGGCGCTCACCGGCAGTTTCGCCCACGCAAATGATGGGAATTAGTTTTTCCGCCACCGCCTGCTGAATTTTTTGGCTAATTGTTTTGGAATTCTCCCCGTTCGCCCGTCTTTCGCTGTGGCCGATAATCACATATTTTGCGCCGCACTGCTTCAAAGCAGCGGCCGTGACCTCGCCCGTGTGCGCTCCCGGCAGAAAAGCGGAGCAATCTTGTGCTCCCAGAAGAAAAGCACTCTTCTTGAGCAGACTAGCCGTTTCGCTTAACGCAACAAAATCCGGACAAAGCACCGCCGTCAAATTCTTGGCCGGCCGCTCGGCGGTAAACTTTTTGGTCAAAGAACGCGCCTGCGTTGGCAATAAATTGGCCTTCCAATTGGCAATAATAATTTTATTCATATTTATTATGAGATTAACTACGAAGTTTGGCCCATTTCAGGGTGAGGCGAATTCCTTCTTCCAGGTCAATCTGAGGGACGAATCCGAGCATCTGGTGGGCTTTTTGATAGCTCAGGCAAGAGCGCCGCTGTTCGCCGTCTTTCGCTGGCATTTGGTTGTAATCCAGTTTTCCGCCGCTGGCTTTTTCAATCGCGGCGATTACTTCCAGCAAATTGGTTTCCCGCGCCGTGGAAATATTTAATTCGCCGCAGAATTTTATCGTCAGTGTTTTTATTAACGCGTCAACGACGTCGCCGACATAGACAAAGTCGCGGGTTTGCCGGCCGTCGCCGTTGAGAACGCAGGGCTCGCCGGAAACAGCGCTATCGACAAAAATAGAAACCACGCCCGCTTCTCCGCCTTTGAATTGGCGCGGTCCGTAAACGTTGGCCAAACGCAAGACAGTGTAGTCTTGGCCGTAAACTTTATAATAGTAATGCAGATATTTTTCGAGCGTTAATTTGTGAATGCCGTAAGGAGAGAGCGGATAGGTCGGCGCATCTTCGGTGGTGGGAATTTTTTCCGCCTCGCCATAAAGCGCCCCGCCAGTAGAAACGAAAATTATTTTTTTGACGCCCGTTTCGTGGGCGCTTTTAATGACCTGCAGACCGCCCAAAAC
>CAIMEI010000173.1 GCA_903839955.1 Candidatus Falkowiibacteriota bacterium
GGATGCGGGTGATGAATGGGTCGCCTTCGATGAACTGGGGATTGCGCCCTCCCGCCTGTACGGGAGCCATACTCTTGTGCCTTTTATGATATGTCCGAGACTGTAAGCGAAAAGTAGGGTATTTTCAGAGTGAAAATAGGAAATGGTGGGCAGGGATGGATTCGAACCATCGAAGGCTAAAAGCCAGCAGATTTACAGTCTGCCCCGTTTGACCGCTTCGGTATCGACCCAGTATGTTTTTAATCTTATGAACTTTTTTAAATAAATGGCCAGCAGACCTGCCTTGGACTAGCTTGCCCGCCGAAGCAACGAAGTTGCGTAGGCGGGTTCGGTATCGACCCGACAAGCCTTATCATAAAAAATATCCCCCAACTTGTCAACCAGGCATTAATCACCCTAGCCTTTGTTGGGCTAAAATTTACCAAAAACCGCCCCAGGAGGACGGTTTTTGAAAATTTGTTTTATTTCAAATTACTGGCCGGTAATGGTGTTGAGTAAGAATTGCGTTAAGCCGTAAGAGGCAAAAATTACGGCCATGCCGATAACTGACCAGAGAATCGCTTCCCGCCCCTTCTTGACCTTGTCAGCTGAACCGCCCGAAGTCATCCAAATGATACCGCCATAAATAAACATCACCAGGGCCAAAGAGCCGACCAAGCCGAGTATCGCGCCGATGATTCGGCCGATCAGTTCGAATTGATCAGTGGTTTTAAGGGGGTTGCAAAGTTGGCCAGCGGGCGTCCCAGCACAAATACCAGTGCCGGAAGTATTCGAGCCAGCGTTTGATCCCCAGCTACAGCCGCTTGTATTGTTGCAGGTACTCTGATCGGTGATACTGGGGCAAGGCGTCGGTCCCATGCATTTATCAGCCGCCAAAGCACTTCCGCTAAACAGGAACACGCTCGAGAAAAATAGCGCTAAAAATAATATTTTTTTATTTTTCATAAAAGTATCTCTTTCTTATATTAAAGCATAATTTGCTAAATAAAAAAAGAGGGCAAACTTATGTTTGCCCTCTATGAGGTAGATTCGAATACTAAGAAACATCTAGTTCCAAAGTAACCTCATGGCTACTAGGAGCTTTGATGGTGAAAACTGTTCCCCTGGGAATAGGCGGCGGGGTTTTATGTTTTACATAAACCGGCTGCCCTCCCTCTGGAACAATGATATAATCGCCGCTGGCAAAAATATCGCAAAGAATTTTAGAGTTACCAGGGACTCTAATCCTTTGGGAAGTTTCGCCCGCCCCTAATTTGAAATAGGGTTTGTCGCCGGCATAATAGTCTTTAATTCCCAGAGAATCCTTCATCACAACAATTGTTGTTCTGACGGTATCCTTGTAAGAATCAGCTTTATCCGTTAACAGCGATCTTCTCGTAGCAATGTTTATCAGATCGGCTTCGACCCAATATTCATCGCCTTCAATAAAAGAACCATTTTTTGGCACCTGAACCTTCAAGAAAAGCAAACCGTTAACCGTTCTGCCTGTATCCTGAGGATCCGGAATCCTCAAAAGAGAATCTTTTGACCAAACCAAACCACTGTTCGCCATTCTGTTGCCAGAAGGGTTGAAGTTGTAAAGGATAATGTCCTTGATCGGCTTGGCGAAGTTGGAGGTGGCCGTTCCTTCGTTCATCGCACTTTGGCGATGAGTGTAAGAAATGCCCATTTTCCTTACTGAACCTAACCAACGATTGCCAGCACCGTAGCTATCAGGAAAAACTTCCCGAACACCAGCGATGATAGTTAAGATAAATACTATCGGCACGATAAATTTATCTATTATGGTCACCTTGGAGAATATTGCCAAAACTAGTCCGGCAAATACTACAATTAAGATAACTACCAAGGTTAAAGCGGTGGGGTACATCATTGCCACCCAACCAGCGATAGCCAAATAACCAACAGTCAATTTTATCCCGGTAAATACCCCCTGGCTGCGAACGATAGCTGAGCCAAAAACTTTTCTAGCCACGCCGATTGGAGCGTAAGCGGCCATGAAAAGAATTATGGTCAACAAGAAAGCTAAGCCAGTGAATACTCTTGATCCCAGAAACATAAATGAAACTGGGAGAAGAAATAACAGGATTATCCTAATTATTATCTGAGTATGAGGAAGGTTAACGCCGTAATTAGCATCAAACCATGCGCCTATCTCAGACATAGGATTTACTAACCAAATCACATAAGCGCCGCCGAAAATAATCAGCGGCAAAAATGATACCAAAATCGCCAACCAAAATGGGGCGATGCCTAAGATCAAAAAGATCAGGGCGAAAATAAAACATGTGATGGCGATAGTGCTAATATCATTAACTCTATCCATTGCCCATCTTCTGGTTGGTCCATGAAAAGCCATGAAACCACCGATTAAAACTTTAAGAAAACTTTTCATTGTCTTTACTTATTTTCTGCGTTACTGACTAACTAAACATTTTCCTGATACCGAAGACGTCAATCTTTTCGGCAATTTTACTTAGAGCAGTCTTCCTGGTCAAAAAACTTTCGTAATCGTTTTTAAAACCATCATAGGTTACTCCGAGCCATTGGGCAGCTTCCTGAACTTTGGGATTTTGCCAAAGCTCTTCCGCTGTTTCTTTAATGTCATGAACGACATGTTTAACGCGAGAAGACAAAGTGTTGAGCGCGCCAGCGGCCTTGAGAGTTGCTTTCATCTGCGCTTCGGTCATTCCGGCGAGCATTTTGATCATTTCAGCACCTCTGAAATTTTTCGTTTCCGTGGATTTTTTCATTACAGGCTTTCCTCCTTTCGCAAATTTCAAACTACCGTCTTCATTTTCGACCTGCACTTCGGAAGTCTTGGGCTGTTCGTCTTTACCAATTATCATTACTATCCTCTTTCTAATAGATGGCGGATAAGAATCAATAACTGCGCAGACTCTTTCGATGTCAACCTGAGGCACTTTTAACTCGCCTTGTGCATAAACGCAAGCGGCGAGAAATAAAACTTCATCATTGACCCCAATGCCGAAAACATTGGCTTTTAAATGTTCCTTAGCGTGATCCACGCCAGAAGACATAATTCCCTTAAAACCATCTCTCAAGGCTTCGCCTAAGGCAAATTCCTCAAAAAATTCGGTCCAACTAAATTCTCTGTTATTTCCAAACATAATAATCTGATTTTTATTGTTAATATTCTTTTTTTAAAGATCGTCCTTTGCCGCGGCATCCGGATCCTCATTTCGATAGTTTAATTATATCACCTTTTATTTATTTTGTCAAGGTTAGTCGGTTTTATATGGCAAATTTGGCTAAAATAAGCCATAAATTTATTACCAGCCGCCTTCCCCCTTGACCAAATAAAATTATTATGCTTAAATAGTTCACATATTCATTAAAAATAGTAACAATGAGAAAGAGGAGCAAGCCAGAAAAAATTGGGGTAGTATTTTTCAATACCCATATAGACGACGGCCGCATTAAACATAGTGAGGCTTATGGAATAAACGGGGCGATTCACGCTAAATTGGAAAAAGCCGCCAAGAGGCCGATTGACTTTCTGCCCTTCGGCGGACATTTAAGCGGCGAATTAGAAGAGCGTCTTATTGAGGCCGCCAAAAAGGCGCACGTAGTAATCATTGGGGACACCAATTTTATGGAACATGAGACCTCTCCCGATATTAGGATGGGGGAAATGTCCATTGATGAAGTGGCCAAAAAAATCCTGCGTCAAAAAAACGCCCAGGTATTTATCAAGGGAATTAAAGGGAGAAAAATGCTAATCAATTTCTCCGCCCCGCTAATTACTGACTACCTTGATCCCCGGGTAGTGACGGCGATAAAAGATCACCAATAAAATCAAAACAATTTCACCAAAAAAAGCACACGTTTCTAAAACGAGTGCTTTTTCTTTTTCTGAGCCGTCTTCGGGGTTCGGACCCGAGACCTCTTCCTTACCATGGAAGTGCTCTACCAGCTGAGCTAAGACGGCGACTGATATGGCCTAGGCTTCGCTTATCTTCTCCAGACGGGAACGGAAATCAGCGAGCTTTTGGTTTTCGGGATTGGCTTCTTCGAGGCGGTGCAAAATGCTCTCCGCCAAAGCGCAATCTTTTTTCATTATACTTAATTCCAAAATTAAATCAAGATAGCGCGGATTATTGGCCTCCAGCTCCAGTGCTTCGTGCAAATTATCAATGGCTTCCTCCAAATTATCCAGCTGTTTGTTGGCCTGTGCCAAAGCGAAATAAATTTCTTTTTTGGCCCGATAATCCGCGAAGTCGCTCGGTGTTTTGCGGGACAAAGCCTTGAGGACGTGAAGAAAAGTCTGTTTGGCCTCCAAGTATTTGCGCAGTTCAAAGTACGCATCACCCAGTTCAACGAAGGCCGGCAAATAGCGGTGGTCCAGAGCAATGGCGGCAATCAATAGTTCCTCGGCTTTTTCCAGCTCGCCTTTTTTGGCCGATTCCTTGGCTTCACTGAACCAAGCGGCGATTTTTTCTTGGCGCTCAGCGAGGCTCAATTTTTTCTCGCGCAAATAGGCATTGCGGGAATGCTCCAGACGTAAGCGTAATTGGTGGAGGAAGGAGCCGAAGCGGCGCTCAAAAAATAAGCGCCAGCGCCCCAAAAGGCCGGCAACTTTTTCTAAGTCGCGGTCCAGACGTTTGGCGATAATCTGGTTTTTGAATTTAGCTTCCTTGCGGCCGGGCAAATGTTCCAAATCCAAAAGGGCCAAGGCGGTGAATTTTTTGGAAACCACCAGAAAGATTACCAAGAGGCAGACTAAAGTTAAAATTAAGGATAAATAAACCCACATAAGCATTAGAAATTAAGCAAGCGGCGGAAACGGCGGGCGTCCAGGCTAGCGCCGCCGACAAGCAAGCCTGCGATGGCCGGATACTGCAAATATTCACCGGCATTCTGATCAGTGACACTGCCGCCATAGATAACGGTGACCCGGGAAAATCCGGCTTTGGCGGCTAAGTTCTTCATCATAGCACAAATTTCCGCCGTTTCAAGCGGCTCTGGGGTGAGTCCGGAGCCAATTGCCCAGACCGGTTCATAGGCAAAAATCAAAGGACTCTTGACGTGCTTGCTCGGCAAAGGGGCGAGCACTTCTTGAAGCTGTTTCGCCAAAACAATCTTGGTTTTTTTCAAGCGGCGCTCGCCGGCAGTTTCGCCCACGCAAATAATGGGAATCAATTTTTCCGCCACTACCTGCTGAATTTTTTGGCTAATGACCTTGGCGCCTTCCCCGTTCGCCCGTCGTTCACTGTGGCCGATAATCACATATTTTACCCCGCCCTGTTTCAAAACGGCGGCCGCGACCTCGCCGGTGTGCGCACCGGGAAGAAAAGCAGAGCAATCTTGGGCGCCCAAAAGAAAAGCACTTTTCTTGAGCCGGTTAGCCATTTCGCCAAGAGCAACGAAATCCGGGCAAAGCACCGCCGTTAAATTTTTGGCCGGCCGTGAAGCGGCTAACTTTTTGGCCAAAGAACGCGCCTGGGCCAGTGATAGATTAGCTTTCCAATTAGCGATGATTATTTTTTTCATATTTTTATGAGATTAGGAGCGAAGTTTGGCCCATTTCAGGGTGAGACTAATCCCCTCTTCCAAGTCAACTTGAGGGACGAAGCCGAGCATCTGGTGAGCCTTTTGATAACTCAGGCAGGAACGCCGCTGTTCGCCGTCTTTTGCCGGCATTTGATTGTAATCCAGCTTTCCGCCCCTGGCTTTTTCAATCGCCGCGATTACTTCCAGCAAATTGGTTTCGCGCGCCGTGGAAATATTTAACTCGCCGCAGAATTTTACGGTCAGTGTTTTGATTAATGCATCTACAACATCGCCGACATAGACAAAGTCGCGGGTTTGCCGGCCGTCGCCGTTGAGGACGCAGGGTTCGCCGGAAACGGCGCTATCCACAAAAATAGAAACTACCCCCGCTTCTCCGCCCTTGAATTGGCGCGGCCCGTAAACATTAGCCAAGCGCAAAACGGTATAGTCTTGGCCGTAGACTTTATTATAGTAATGCAAATATTTTTCCAGCGTTAGCTTGTGGATGCCGTAGGGAGAGAGCGGGTAGGTCGGCGCGTCTTCGGTGGTGGGAATTTTTTCCGCCTCGCCATAAAGCGCCCCGCCAGTAGAAACGAAAATTATTTTTTTGACGCCCGTTTCGTGGGCGCTTTTAATGACCTGCAGACCGCCCAAAAC
>CAIMEI010000174.1 GCA_903839955.1 Candidatus Falkowiibacteriota bacterium
AAACGGAGCTGATTGACGGCTTTATCAACCGGCATCTTCCGAACCAAGTCCGCCACCAAGCGCACCTTGCGCGGCGACATTCTCAACTGGTTTAAACTAGCTTTTATTTCCATAGGATTGGTGATTAATATAAGAAGGGATTATTTTTTGCCGGCCGCTTGGGTCTTAGCCATTTTACCGCCATGAGAAATGAATTTCTTGGTGGCAGCAAATTCACCGAAACGATGACCAACCATGTTTTCTACGACATAGACCGGAACATGAGTTTTGCCATTGTGAACACCAAAAGTGAAACCAACCATGGCTGGGCTGATGGCACAAGCGCGATCCCAAATTTTGATCACCGCTTTGTCACCCGGCTTGGCATCTTGCACTTTCTTGATGATTCTCGGGTTAATATATGGTCCCTTTTTCAAACTTCTTGACATAAATTTTGGAGAGAATTTTAATAATTATTTTCTCTTAGCGCGGCGTTTAACGATTAATTTGTTGGAGCGGCGTTTCTTTCTGGTCTTGACGCCCAAAGCTGGCTTGCCCCATTTGGTTTTCGGATGTTTCAAACCGATGGATTGGTTACCCTCACCACCACCATGTGGATGATCAACTGGATTCATGGCGGTACCGCGAACGGTCGGGCGAATACCCATTAAGCGGCTGCGTCCGGCCTTACCCAAAATGATATGGCGTTTTTCCGGATTGCTGACCTGGCCGACAGTGCACAAGCATTCTTTCTTCACTAAGCGAATTTCGCCGCTCGGCATTTTCAACTGGGCATATTTTTCCTCAACACCCATGACAAAGACGACGTTGCCAGCACCGCGGCAGATTTTCGCTCCCTTGCCTGGTTCCAATTCCACGTTGTGGATCGGCATGCCGGCGGGAATAAACTGTACGGGCATGGCGTTGCCGGTTTTGATTTCAATCAATTCCTTGGAGCTCAAGATGGTGTCGCCGACTTTCAGGCCCAAAGGCATGATGATATAGCGTTTTTCGCCGTCGGCATAGTTCAGTAAGCAGATTCTGGAACCGCGGCCCGGATCGTATTCAATCGTCGCTACTTTAGCAGGAACGCCATATTTTTCGCGCTTGAAATCAATCGTGCGGATGAATTGCTTGGCGCCGCCGCCGATGTGGCGCACGGTGATTTTTCCTTGAGCATTGCGGCCGCCAGTTTTTTTCTTGATTACCAGCAGGCTTTTTTCTGGAGTGCGGCTGGTGACGTCCGCGAAATCATCAAAAGTAGCTCTGCGTCGGCCCGGAGTATTCGGTTTTACTTTTTTAATTCCCATATGTATTCAATAAAAATTTTCAATTAGACGCCTTCGTAGATGCTGATGCTATTGCCTTTCGCTAAAGTGACAATGGCTTTTTTAAAATCTTTGCGTTTGCCCTTGATGCGTCCGCGGGTGACCGTCTTTCCTTCGCAACGGATCAAATTCACTTTTTCTACTTTGACGTTATAGACGGAAGCCACGGCTTTGGCGATTTCAATTTTATTGGCATCAAGCGCCACCATGAAAACATATTTGTTTTCGGTGCCCAGATGAGCAGCCTTTTCAGTGATCATCGGTTTAACCAAAACGCGATAAGCAGAAGTGGACTTCACTGTTTCCTTGCCTTTGCCAGCCTTGACGGCCGCCGGAGCGGAATCAGAATAAAGATCCTTCATGCTCTTCTCTTCTTTTTTTACGGCCGGTTTTTTAACCGGTTTCTTTTCAGTAGAACTTGTAGCCATATGTTTAAATAAATGCTGCTTCAATAATTATTTACTGTACTGCTCGACAATTTTTTTCACAGTTTCCTCGGTCATCATCAAATTGCGATATTTCAGGACATCCAAAATGTTGAGGTTTTCCAAATTGATGATTTCCACGCCCTTCAAGTTGCGGCCGGAATATTTTACCTTCTCATCCTTACTGGAATTGACGAAGAGGATGCTGCGGCGATCGGTGGCCAAAACTTCTTTTTCTACCGCACTCAAAAAAGTATTGAAATCTTTGGTTTTGAATTCCGGGAACTCTAGTTTGTCCAAAGCAACAAAAGAAGCGTTGGCAATTTTGTCGGAAATGGACATCAACAAAGCCTTCTGCTTCATTTTTTTGTTGATTTTGACGCTGAAATTGCGATCGCTGGTTGGGCCAAAAGTGACACCGCCGGCACGCCACAGGGGAGAACGGCTGGAGCCGACGCGAGCGCGACCAGTGCCTTTCTGTTTCCAGGGCTTTTTACCACCACCACGCACTTCACTACGATCTTTGGTGTCGGCAAGAACTTGGCGTTCGTTGGACATCTGCGCCACCATTGCTTGGTGGATTAATTCAGCATTGACCTTCAAACCAAAAACTTTGTCGGAAACCTCCAATTCGCTGACTTCTTTGGCGCTTTGATTATAAACTTTGATTTTCATCTTATAGGTAATGGCTCTGCCGGCAATTTTCATTGTTCGGCAAGGCCCGTCTTAGATTATTCTTGAGTTACTTCCTCAGCCGGCGCGGCGGATGGAGTTTCTTCAGAGACTACTGCCTCTGGGACTACTGGCTCAGCGGGAGTTTCTTCGGCTTCGGCGGAAATTTCGACTGGTTCTTCTGCGATTTCTTCCACGACAGTTTCCGGTTCCAAAATCTTTACCTCCTCTTCAGCTTTAGGCATTTCCTTGACTAGTTTCAATTCGCCTTCAGCTTTGATGGACACCAAACCGGAGATTGGGCCAGGAACGGCGCCTTTGATGTAAATGATTCCCTTTTCTTCGTCGATAGCAATAATTTCCAAATTGGAAGTAGTAAC
>CAIMEI010000175.1 GCA_903839955.1 Candidatus Falkowiibacteriota bacterium
AATTATTAATCCTTAAAAAATTAATAGAAATTATAAATTAATACTTAGAAATTTTCATTATTATGTTATCAATAAGACTAACAAGAAAAGGAAAGAAAAATCAGCCATTTTTTAGAGTGGTTGTTATCGATAAGAGAAGGTCATCAAAGGGCGGAAGAGCCGTTGAGGATTTAGGTTATGTTGATCCTTTAAAGAAAAGAAAGAATTTTAAAAAAGACAGAATTTTATACTGGCTGTCTAAAGGAGCTAAGGCATCACCAACAATACATAACTATTTAGTTTCAGAAAAGATTATTGATGCCAAGAAAATCAATGTTTCCAAAAAATCCAAGAAACCGGTAGAAGCAGTACCAGCAGGAGCTACTCCAGTAGCCGTAGCAACGCCAGAGGTAAAACCAGCAGCATAAGCAGACTTTTGTTATATAAAAGCTCTCCCGGGCCGCGAACAGGAATCAGAATCATTTTAGAAGTAAAAAAATGAATTAATTTCGAGGCGAGACGAGGAGGTTGTAGCCTATGCGCTACGCCGACGAAGTCTCAACGCGGAAATTATTCATTTTTTTGTTTCCCTTCGGGCGATAAAATTAAAGCAATGTTCATCGTTAATCGTCGCTCGCGTACTCTTCAGGTACAACTCGCTCCTCGCGCCTCGAACATTGCTTTAATTTATTTCGCTAAAATGATTCTGATTCCTGTTCGCGACCCCTACTGAGAGTTTTTAGTTGGTAGCATAAAAAGTGTATAGCTATTGACAAGGTTCTTTAACTATGATATAGTGTAAGTGTAATCAAATTAAGGGCGTTTAGGCGATTTCTCTTCTTATCAATCGACTTCGCGGTTCCGACTGCTTAGCCCGGGCGATAAAGTTCAATAAGAAGTTCTATAATTTCTTCAAGGACAGAGAGGGATCACCCAAGCGCCTTTATTGAAAATTTCTGATTCGCGAATGCGTGTTCGCGCTGACAAAGCCAAAAGGCAGAAATCAGAATTAGCACATAAAAAAAGAGCCAGTGATTTGGGCTCTATAAACATCCGATTCACATTAAGAAAGGAGAAGGTTATGCACCTTCAAATAAAGTTAGACGCAGTTGAGGTCGGCGGTTTGGGCAACGTGGAGTTAGGTCCTGATTGTCCGGGGAAGCTGGCGATTTTGGGAGTTGCGCGCAAGCACTTCCGGAACCGTATGGGGAAGGGTTATGGCGGATATCGCGACCATGCGTTCGTCACCTTCGTTCTCAGCCACGAGTTTCATAGCTCGCTGTATCGGGTTCTTAGCAACCTTAACGATGGGTCTCTGCTGTTTGCGGACAAGCCGCTACTGACAGAAATTTTCTTACCGCCGGATGGAAGGCGCGAGGAAATGGTGTCAACAGTAGCAGAGCCGTTCATTGGACGGGAATGCCTGTTCATTTTTGAGCGTGAGGTTGCTGGGAGTTTGCTCAATCCGCGCAGATATCTCTATGCGGTGGCCAAGAAGCTCACCAAGGAGCTTAGAGAAGTCGCGCAAATAATTCGCGATAGTGAGCGAGAAGCAGCTGCCATCGCAGATCAGGATAGGTCGCCCATTAACCAGTTCTCAACTGACAATTGGCAGTCTGACAGGATGCATCTGGCGGAGACGGCTGGCGGCGACGATGAAGATCAGAGCGACGAAGAAGAGTAGGTTCTCGCTTTAGCGAGAACAGGAAAGGGGAGCGATCAGGTTCAACTCCTTTTCGCTCTCTCCAATTTTTAGAACAGAAGCAATTGTGTTTTGAAAAGTGGAGTGATCCAATTAAGGACGCTTAGGCGATTTCTTCTAATATTAATGACCTAATTAAGTGACTCTCTGGTTCCGACTGGAGAACTCGGGCGATTAGGTTTCACACCGGAAGAAATCACCTAAGCGCCCTTTCAACTCCTTTTTCTCAAATCATTAGTAAGCACTGAATCACTGACTATTAGAAATAGATTTATACATAGTAGATTTCAGAATGAGCAGACTTTAGAAATGTGAATTTCGATAGTGGTTTGAGAAAAGGGATAAGAAACAATAAACAACAGAGGGAGAGAGCGATGAAAAGCATATATTTCCCTAGTTCGAGGAGTCACCAGGACGAGGGGACTCCAGTCAAGATTTGTCATGAGGGCAAAGTGACTCGGGGAACTCTTGCCGATTATGAAGACAGTCGGAATGTCGTCGGCGTTAAAGTGCCAGGTGGAAAGGTGCACTGGGCACACGCAAGCTTCGTCACCTTAGACCTACCCGAACCGCCCCAACGAAGGCGGATACAGGCCTGGAATTTTTAGCCAGGCAAAAAGAAAAGGAGGTGAAGAGTTTAGGGTCTCTCGAAAACCCTTTTTTAATTACAAGATATTGACAATAGGTAAAAAGAAGATAAAATAGAATTAGTAGTTCTAATATCAGGTCGAGGGCTACGAAATAATGATTAATGATTAAATGAATCAAGAAAACATGGCAAAAGAATTGGATTTAGAATTTCTTGAGTACATTGTCAAGGCATTAGTTGATAATCCTAGCGACGTCAAAGTTGAAAGAAAAGTTGACGAGATGGGAGTATTGCTTTCATTGAAAGTAAACCCAGAAGATATGGGTCAAATCATTGGAAGAGAAGGATCAACAGCCAAGGCAATCAGGAACTTAGTCCGAATCGTCGGATTAAAGAACCACGCCAGAGTTAACCTCAAAATTGAGGAACCAGAAGGCGGACGTGCTCCAAGACC
>CAIMEI010000176.1 GCA_903839955.1 Candidatus Falkowiibacteriota bacterium
CTCTCCAGAAAGTTCTCAGCATGCCCCTCCGTGCCACTAAGAACAAGAAAGATGGCGCTAGCCTGCAAAAAGGCTATAACCCCTTCACCAAAACCTATCTCCAACCCAGCGCCTCGCTCATCAAGCGCCTCAAGAACCAAACGCTCATCGAGGTAAAAACCGGCATTGCTCTGAAGGTTGATGCGAAGGGAATCGTGAGCTTGAAGTAACGTAATAACTAGCCACAAAAAAAGAACGTCCTTGCGGGCGTTCTTTTTGTTTTGAAAAATTATTATTTTTTAGAATTGGCCGCTGCTGCCAAAGCCTTTTTCCTGACGACTGGTTTCGTCGGCGATTTTTTCTTCTACTAGTTCCACGCGGCCGATTTCCTGGATGACGATTTGGGCCACTTTCTGACCCTTGGTGATATTAAAAAATTCTTCGGTGAGATTCTTGGCGACGACGATTACTTCGCCACGGTAGCCAGCGTCAATCACCCCGCCCATCGTTTTTAGGCCCTGGGCGGCTAAGCCGCTTTTGTCCCAAATCATCCCAGCGAAGCCTTGGGGAATGGCCATTTTGAGGCCGGTGCTGATTTTGGCTTGGCCGTAGGGAGGGAGGGAATAGTTTTCAATGGCGCACAAATCGTAGGCGGCGTCATGTGGGTGGGCCTTGCTCGGAACCTTCGCTTCGGGATGGATTTTTTCTACCAAGAAGCGCAGGGCGCTTTTCAAAGCCTCTGGCGATAACGGGGCGTTTTTTTCGGGTTCAACATCTTCTAGGATTATTGGTTTTTCTTTCTCAATTTCAGTCTCCTCGGCTTTTTTGTCCTGGCCAGCATTCCAATCGGGGCGATGTTTTTTGGTGATGATATCGGCAAGAGCGGTGAAGCCCGGCACTTTTTTGACATTTTCCGCTTTGAGCATCTGGGAAACATAAATCCAAACCAGGAAACCAATTTCTTCCCGATCCATGATGGCGCCGTCGCTCGTGCAGTTTACTAAACGATAATTGTGGTTATTTTCGGCAATTTCGCAGTAAACTAGTTCGGCTTTTTTGAGATGATCGAGATTTTCTTCGTGAATATCGCGGGTTTTGCCACTCCAATCTTCTCTTCCGCGTTCTTTGGCTAATTTTTGAGCAATTTCCGCATTAACCCGCAAAATCAAACAAAGGTCGGGGCGGGGAATTTTCAAGATATCGTGTTCCAGTTCGGCTAACCAATTAAAAAACACCTTTCTCTCCAGGGGATTTTCTACCTTGCCGCCCTGATGGGCCATGTTGGAAGAAGTGTAGCGGTTGCAGAGCACAATTTTCCCTTCGTCCAGCCAGTCTTTGATTTGCTGGCTGGCGTCAAAGCGGTCGACGGCGTAAAAAATGGAGGCTTGATAGGGAGTGACTCCTTGAGCGTCGCCATATTTTCCCGACAAGTATTCCTCCACCATGCCAGCCGATTTTTGGTTGTATTGCGGGAAATCGGCGATGGCCACGCCAAAACCTTCCGCTTCCAGTTTTTCCTGGAGCAGTTTGAGCTGAGTGGTTTTACCGGAACCGTCGGTCCCGTCAACCACGATTAAGCGGCCGCGTTCTTTTTGCATAGTTCTTTATCTTCGCAAATCAGCGAGTAGTTTGTCAATCTTTAGGCGGAAGTCTTCCAAGTCGCCATTATTTTCTAGGGATATTTTGGCAGTCGCCATTACTCCGGGGATGGTGAGTTCGGTTTCCACGAGACTTTCTTTCTGGAAATCGGCGAAAGTTTTTTGGCTATCGCCGGCATTCTCGCCGCGCTTTACTAATCTTTCGTAGCGCAGCTGTTCGGTGGCATCAATGGCTACTAAATTAAAGCCAGGCAGTTCGCCAAGGTATTTGATGTCCGCCATTCTTCTGATGCCGTCAATGACGATTAAATCGTGGTCATCCTCTTTAACGTCTTCGGTAAGTACTTTTGCCATCAGGTCTTCGCCGAAATGCTGGCGGAGAAGAATGGAAATATCTTGAATGTTTTTTCGGCTCTGTTCAAGGTGCAGGCGATCTAAAACATCGCGCAGCATGGTGGAAAAGCGATGTTCGGTGGCGCCGTATTTTTCTTGCAGGTAGCGCTTCACTTCTCCTTTACC
>CAIMEI010000177.1 GCA_903839955.1 Candidatus Falkowiibacteriota bacterium
TGGTTCGTGGTGGAGAAAGTATCAATGGACTGGCTCAAGGTGTTATTCAAACTATCCCGACCCGATAGGTCAACGCGGTAGAATACCCCCGGCTCAAAAGTATCAATCGAAACTTCGTGAATAGAGGTCATCATGGGGTCGTTAACAATCTTCGTTTCGTCTGACGCCAAAACATTATTGCGATAAGGCGTAATGCGCACCGTGGAATCCGTGGGGATGGACGAGACCCAGCGGAAGGAAGCCTTGGTGTTGGAGATTTTATCGGCGACATAATTATCAACTTTCGCCGCTTTCACCAGGGTGGTAAATTGCGCCACCGGAGTGGAAAGGCTCGAGCCAATCGGTGTTTGGCCGCGTAAAATGTAATTATAAGTAGTGCCGGGCTGGAGGCCGGATAAAACCACCTGGTGGTTCTGAGCAAATACTTCGGAATTCCCCACCTCTTGCGCCTGGGCCTGGTTGTTCGGCGAAACGCCTGGGCCAGCAAAAGAAACCAGGGAATTAGTTTTTTGATCAGTGTCCCAGCTGACAATCGCCATATCTTCCCAGGTTTTGATAGTCGGCCCGGAAACTAATTTTGGCCCCGGAGTAAGGGCGGATAACTCGCGCAAAGTATTCTGCTGATCAACCAAGCTGGACTCCAGCACCGAGAGCGAAACGGTTTTAGCGGCCTGTTTAATGAAATTGATAGTTTTCTGCAACATTTCAGTAAATTTTGAATCATTGGCGGCCTGGTCAGTCGGCGTGCTGCTCGCACCCAGGCCATTGTCTGGTGCGGAAGATGTTGGCTCAGAAAACAAAGCCGGGGTGGTAAAAGTACTAGCATAAGGCTGGGAAACGTTGCCGCTACCATCAGCCGAGGTGATGCGATAATAGTATTGCGTGTCGGGCAAAAGATTATCCAGGACCTCCGAATGATTAGTGGTGGTTGTCCGGCTAGCAGAAACCGACCCATAGGTATTGGTGCTGCCGAATTCCACCATGCTATCGGCCGCTTCGTTAGTATTCCAAACTACCGTGGCCTGGCCCGAATCGACATTGTTTACGCTTACTTGACTGATAACTGGCGGCACCTTGTCGGAATTATCAATTACCGTGGTGCCGCCGCCGGTGTTAACAACGATGGTGGTTGTGGTCGCTCCAGCCACCAAGGTGTCTTGGGTGGTGAAGCTGCCCTCCGTACCGATGGCGGTATTGCCATTACTATCCACCGAAGTAGCCTTGAAATAATAAGTGCTCTTAATTTGAAGATTTTTCAGGATGATGGAATGGCTATAATTGTAGAGCGGGTCACTCACTGAGTCCGTGTAATTACCAGCACTCAAACCGTAGTTAACGACCGAACTCGCCGGCTTATCGGTGGTCCAAACAATCGTGGCTGAGGTATCTAAAACTTGAGCTGGAGAAACGCCGGAAATTACTGGCGGCACCTTGTCGGTATAGTCTAAGGTAGTGAAAGTGAGGTCGCTAGAAGTGGCTAAATTGCCGCCGACATCCGTATTGTTTAAACGGAAGTGATAGTTCGTGCCTTTGGTTAATCCCGTGATGATAATTGATTGGTTGGTATTAAAATTATTATTCACCAAAGAATTGCCATAAGTCTCATCCGTGCCAAAATCAATACTTGAGGTCGCTAATTCGTTAGTCGTCCAAGAAATGCGCACCGACGTTTCGGTCACTTCCGAAATGCTGCCGCTCGGATCAAAAGTAATGACCGGCGGTACCTTGTCGAATGAATCTTCAGTAACGAAACCTAAATTATCCATGGTAACTAAATTTCCGCTCGGATCAGCGCTCTTGATGCGGAAATTATAGACCGTCCCCCTGGACAAACCATTCAAAACAAAAACGTGGTCGGTATTTAAATCGTTGCTCAACGCTACGTTATTGTAATTGGTGCTGGTGCCATACTCGATACTGGAAGTGGACAATTCATTGGTAGCCCAAGAAATGGTCACCGAAGTTTCACCCCGGTTGGTGATGCCGGTGTTTGGATCAAAGGTAATGACCGGCGCCGTTTTATCTGAATAATCCGGAGTGGCAAAAGTGTAGTCGCTAGAGGAGGTGGCATTGCCGCTCGCGTCCGTGCTATTCATCCGGAAATGATAGACCTCGCCCTTAACCAAGCCCGTTAGAATAAAAGCCTGATTGGTGTTGAAATTATTATTGCTATAAATTGATCCGTAGGCCGTGCTCGTGCCATACTCCACGCTAGAAGTCGCCATTTCACTGGTGGTCCAAGCAACGCGCGCCGATGTTTCCGTGATACCAGAAACACCCGTGCTCGGATCGAAAGTGATGCTTGGCGGCGTATAGTCAGTGAGATCCTCAGTAATAAAGGTGAAGTCGCCAGAGGAAGTGGCATTACCGCTCGCATCCGCATTGTTTAAACGGAAATGATAAAGGGTCCCTTTGGTTAAACCTGTTAAATCAAAGATGTGATTGGAGTTCAGGTTGTGATTGCTGATTCTAGTTCCATAGCTCGTACTGGTGCCATATTCAATACTGGAGGTAGCCAGTTTGTCGGTGGACCAGGATATTTCCACTTCATTTTCCAGGCGGTCAGTAATCCCGGAACTCGAATCAAAAGTAATGACTGGCGGTGTGAGATCGGCTTGAGTGGTAAAAGTATAGTCGCTGGAAGTGACTGTGTTACCGCTGGCGTCGGTGCTGTGCAGGCGGAAGTGATAAGTTGTTCCTCTAGCCAAATCTGACAACGTAAAAGCCTGGCCGATATTAAAATTGTCATTATTATAAACTGAGCCGTAGGCCGTGCTGGTACCATATTCAATGCTGGAAGTGGCCATTTCATTGGTGATCCAGGAAACCAGGGCCGAATTTTCAGTAATGCCGGTGATATTAATAGTTGGATCAAAAGTAATCACCGGTGGTGTGACATCAGCTTGGGTGGTGAAAGTGTAGTCGCTGGAACTAGCCACGTTGCCACTAAAATCCGTACTAAATAATTTGAAGTGATAAGTCGTTCCTCTAGTTAAGCCGATGAGCGAGAAAGCCTGGTTGGTGTTTAAATTATAGTTGTTATAAACCGAGCCGTAATCGGTACTGGTGCCATATTCAATCTTGGAGGTGGCCATTTCATTGGTCGTCCAAGAAATCAGGGCAGAATTTTCGGTCACACCGGCCACGCCAGTTGCCGGATCAAAAGTGATTACTGGCGGAATTTTATCGGCGTAGTCAGGAGTCGCAAAAGTATAATTCACGGAAGAAGCCGTATTACCGCTGGCATCAGTGTCGTTTAAGCGGAAATGATATGTCGTTCCCTTACTTAATCCGGTGATAGCAATCGATTGGTTGGTATTAAAGTTACTGTTAACCAAGGAAGTGCCGTAAGTTTGATCGGTTCCGAAGTCAATACTGGAGGTGGCCATTTTATTAGTGGTCCAGGAAATACGCACGGATGTTTCGGTTAATTCCGAAACACTATTATTCGGGTCAAAAGTAATCACCGGTGGCGTGACATCGGCTTGGGTGGTGAAAGTGTAGTCGCCAGAAGATGTGGCGTTGCCGCTAGGATCAGTGCTGTGCAGGCGGAAATGATATGTCGTTCCCCTGGTTAAGCCGGTGAGATCAAAAGCCTGATTGGTGTTGAAATAATTATTAGCATAGACCGAACCGTAGGCCGTGCTCGTGCCATATTCAATGCTGGAGGTGGCCATTTCACTAGTGGTCCAAGCGATGCGCGCCGAATTTTCGGTCACCCCGGAAACACCTGAGCTAGAATCAAAAGTAATCGTTGGGGGAGTGTAGTCCGTAAGATCTTCCGTCATGAAAGTGTAATCGCTGGAAGAGGTAGCGTTACCGCTGGCGTCAGTGTTATTCAAGCGGAAGTGGTAGAGGGTACCCTTAGCTAAACTAGACAGGTCGAAGACATGATTAACATTTAAATTGTTATTACTAGTAATCAACCCGTAGCTAGTGCTAGTGCCGTATTGGATGGTGGAAGTAGCTAGTTTATCGGTGGTCCAGGAAATTTCTGCCACGTTTTCCGAGCGATTAGTTATCCCTGAATTTGGATCAAAAGTAATTACCGGCGGGATTCTGTCGGTGTAATCCGGAGTCGTAAAAGTGTAGTCGCCAGAAGATGTGGCATTGCCGCTAGGGTCCGTGTTATTGAGACGGAAGTGGTAAGTGGTTCCTTTAGCTAAACCGGAAAGCGCAAAGGCTTGGTTGGTATTAAAATTATTATTGGCATAGACCGAACCGTAGGCCGTGCTCGTGCCATATTCAATACTGGAGGTGGCCATTTCGTTGGTCGTCCAAGAAACTAGAGCGGAATTCTCGGTAAGACCGGAGACTCCCGAACTAGGGTTAAAAGTAATAGTCGGAGGAGTGTAGTCGGTGAGATCCTCGGTCATAAAAGTGTAGTCGCTGGAAGTGGCAATATTGCCACTGGCATCAACGTTGCTCAAGCGGAAATGATAAAGAGTGCCCTTAGCTAAAACGGATAGATCAAATACGTGATCAGTGTTTAAATCGCTATTATCAACTCTTGATCCGTAGCTCGTGCTGGTGCCATATTCAACACTGGAAGCCGCAATCTCATTGGTTGACCAAGAAATTTCCACGGCGTGCTCTAGCCGCTTGGTAACTCCCGAATTTGAATCAAAAGTGATCACTGGCGGCGTGAGATCGGCTTGAGTGGTGAAAGTGTAGTCGCCAGAAGATGTGGCGTTGCCGCTAGGATCAGTGCTGTTTAGACGGAAGTGATAAGTAGTCCCTCTGGTTAAACCGGTCAGAGCGAAAGCTTGATTGGTGTTGAAATTATCGTTTCTATAGACTGAGCCGTAACTTGCGCTGGTGCCATACTCGATGCTAGAAGTGGCCATTTCGTTGGTCGTCCAAGAAACGAGGGCGGAATTCTCGGTCACGCTAGTGATGTTGGCGGCCGGATCAAAAGTAATCACCGGCGGCGTGACGTCGGTGTGATCTTGGGTGGCGAAGGTGAGGCCGTCAAGAAACGCAAAATTCCCATTGCTATCAGCGTCTTCTAATTTAAAGTGATAAAATGTCCCCCTGGTGAGACCAGTGAGAAGCACTGTGTGGTCGGTGTCTAAATTATTATTAATCACCTTAACGCCATAGGCCGTGCTGGTGCCGTATTCAATGGTGGAAGTCGCCGGTTTATCGGTGGTCCAGGACAAAATCACCGAGGTGTCCGATTCATTGGTTACCCCAGCGACCGGATCAAAAGTGATGACCGGCGGAATACTGTCGGAAGTGGTGATGAGATTATAATAAGATACTTGGCCGTTAATAATATTACGATCCTCGGAAACCCCTGATTTCACATAAAAATAATAGGTCTTCGCCGGTTGCAGGCCGGTCAGGCTAACCACGTGATCCGTGGTGTTGTTGTTTAGCGCCACCTCCACCGGGCTAGTTAAGCTTGAACTGGTGGAATAGTAGACTTCCGAATCAGCGGCGACCGTGGTGCTCCAAGCGACTGTCGCGCCAGTATTCTGGATGCTGGCCGCAGAAACATTGGAAATTACTGGCCCAGAGAGTGTCGTAAAGCTCATTCCCTGCCCGCTAGTTCCGACATTAGAACTAGCATCAATTGAAGAAACCTGAATGTAGTAAGTCTGCCCCGGTGTCAGTCCGCTCAAGAAAACCGAGTGCTGCCCCAGATGTCCGGCATTATCCACCATCGAAGAAACGCCAGTACTCAAAGCGCCCGTGAAATTTCCCGAGTTATTAGTGGTGTAGGCAACTGCTGAGTTAGATAATTTATCGGTATCCCAAGTAACCAAAGCCGAACCCGCCGTAACACTGGAAATCACGATATTACTAATGGTCGGCGGTGTTAAATCACTGCCGCCTTTGCCGTCCGGACGGTCAGAAATCACGTTAGAATAAGCCGATACGTTACCGGAATTATCTTTAGTGTCGACTCGGTAGTAGTAAATCGTGTGAGTATCCAAATCGCCATCCATGACATAGTTGATGGTGCGGTCCGTCTGCGTAGCAATTTGCTGAAAGTTAGTGCCATCGGTGGAGCGGTAGATATCATATTCCTTGAAACCGAGGGTCGGGACCGGCACCTTCCCCCAAGCAATGAATTCGCGCCAATCGCTAGTGCCGATGTTGGAAACGTCCTGATAGATAATATTGGAAGGCTTGGCCGGCAAATCAACACGGGAAATTGAACCGGCGTTAGAAGTATTGCCATAGGCATCTTTGAATTGATAATACAAACCGGGATTGGTATTGGCGAAAGTCCAACTGCTAGTGCTGGCATAGGCCACCCAAGTCCCAGAATTCACATTAGTCCCGTCTGGGGAGAGATCACTGTTGTTGGAAAACTTCATCAATAAACCAGCCATCGTATTGTCAGTAGCGCTAACGGTGATATTATTTTGCGCATCACTGCGACTATCCAATAAGACGCTGCTTATCACCGGGCTGATTGTATCAATAGTGAAAGCCGATGAGGCCAAGGTAGCCGTGCTATTAGCTGGCTCGCTATCACTAACAGTCACGCGAACTTTGGCGCTTGTTAAATATTGGCCGTTGAAATCAGCCTTCGCGTTCCAGTTGAGCGTGTAAGTAGTGTAAGTTGTATCGCTGACAGCTTTACTGCTAGTTGCCCCGGAAGTCATAGTGGTGCAAGAAACCCAAGTGCTGCCGTTCCAATATTGGAAAGATGGCTTAACAAAACCCGGAGAGACATTACCAGCGTGAGTGTCTGGGTCCAAAACTTGGTAAGAAATGTTGACATTGCCGCTACCATCTTCGCTAGCCGTAACATTCTGAAGTTGCGGCGGGGCATTAACAATATACTTAACCGTCACCCCGCTGACCGTCGGGGTCAACGAGTTATCTCCCGTAGTCAAGGTAATTTTGTATTGCCACCATTGGTTGGTGCCGCTGGAAGTGATGGCGCTCGGAAGTGCCGATAATGGGCAAGTAACCACGCCGTTTGTTTTGGTGCAGTGATTACTTGCATCCGTAAAATCATACCAAGTGGAAGAAGCCAGGGCGGCTTGACTGGCGGCGGTGCGGATAGAAAGAGTGGCTTCCGTGCTGGTCGGCAATACTAAATCTTCAGTCATTCCCAGGGCGGAAATAATATTGGTTGCATCAATTGAATTATAGGACGAAGAAGTGAGCGTCTGATTGCTTGGATAATAATTATAGTTAAAAGTGATGTCGCTCAAAGATGGAGAAACCAAACTATTGGTGGTCCCCATCACGACCTGATATTGGACATAACGGCTAGCGCCCAGGCCACTAATACTCGCCCCGCTAGCGACGCCGTTCTGCCAAGCCGTCCAGGTACCATCATTGGGATTGGTGCTGTTTCCAGCGCGCACATTAACCGAAGCGCTGGTGCCGGTCGGGAGATTCATGGTGTAATTCGCCGTGGTAAGACCAATCGGCTTCAGGCCCAAGTCAATGACGCCGGAATTATAGGTGCCGGCAGAATAATATGTTATTGCCGAACCTGCATTAAAATTCACGCCGGGAGCAGAAAGCATTTGAACTGGAACGTAACTATAGTTCGTTGTGTTATTCGCTAGCTGACCATAATAATTACTACCCCAACCGTAGACGTTACCAGAGGAATCAATGGCGTAAGCTGAGTTATTGCTCGCACCAATAGAAACAACGTTTGTTAAAAAACCGCTGCCATTAAGCCCGTACACTTGTTTCGGATAAGAATAGCTTGTGAAGGAGTTGATTCCTAACTGGCCAGTACTATTATAACCCCAGCCCCAGACCGTGCCGTCGGATTTGAGAGCGTAGCTCGTCCAATCACCGCCAGCAATCGCCGTTACCCCAGTTAAGACCCCGGTGCCACCGGAACCAGTTACCTGAACGGGGAAAAAGCTATTGGTGGTGGTATTATTTCCTAATTGTCCCTTATTATTATAGCCCCAAGACCAGACAGTGCCGTCGGATTTGAGGGCCACCTCGGAATCAAAGCCGGCGCTAACCGCTGTTACTCCGGTCAGAAATCCGGTACCGCCCGGACCAAGCGTTTGCACGGGAACCCAGCTGCTGGTCGTGGTGCCATTTCCTAATTGACCATAATAATCGCCACCCCAGGACCAGACAGTGCCGTCGGAACGAGCGGCATAAGCAGAATAGTCGCCGCCACCAGAAATTGAGGTAATGTTTGTTAAATATCCAGTACCGCCCGGACCAAGAGTCTGCACGGGAGTCTTGGAGCTATTGTTGGCGTTGTTTCCTAGCTCACCAACTGAATCGCCGCCCCAACCCCAGACCGTGCCGTCGGACTTGAGGACGTGAGCGGATTGATTACTAGAAGAAATCGCCACAACATTTGTTAAGTAGCCGGCGCCGCCTGGACCCATAACCTGGACGGGGTAATAGCTAGGAGCATTGGAGCCAGTGATACCCAGCTGACCAGTACTGTTGTACGCCCAAGACCAGACAGTGCCGTCGGACTTAAGGGCGTAGGAATTAAAGGTGCCGGCCGCGACCGCAATGACGTTGGTCAAATAGCCAACTCCACCCGGACCGGGCACTTGGATCAGTAAAGAGCTATTGGTGGTCGTGCCATTTCCTAATTGGCCAGTGGAATTTTGACCGGCCGCCCAAACCGTACCATCAGACTTTACAACAAGTATGTGTGAGGAGTTGGCACTAATGGAAATCGATGGCTTGGTAAAACTACTATTGGCGATCTGAATAGTGGCATTAGTACTCGTTCCGGAAACGGAAGTGCTAGCAAAAGACGCTCCGGAAAGATTAAATCCGGAAGTGGTCGTCCCGTCATCAGTTTGCGTTAAGCTGCCAGCGGTCGGTGCTAATTGCAAGGCTGTGCCGCTATTAACAACGGCAATGCCCGCATCTTTGGCCGAATAATTGTTCCAAGCTGATTGATTGTCAGGATGGGTCGCCGAATTAACGCTTAAGCCGCCCGACCAGTTCGTCTGCGAAAAAACATAAGTAGCGGCATCGGCCGGATGATTACTAAAAACCAAAGAAATAATAATTCCGGCCAAAACCAGAGCGGTAACCGCCTGGCGCCATAGCTTTTTTGCAAAAAAACCGTGGATTATCTTAATTTCTCTAGCCAAAAATTTCTCCAAAGACTTTCCAGGCAAATAGGCTGGGGTGAAAAATGAAATCGCTGGCTTGGCTATCTTTTTGCTCTGCAAGCTCCTTGTTCTTTCAACGTGGACTTTCGGCCTTACTACTTTCAAGCGGCTGGGTCGAATAGTTTGCTTGTCCTTATTAATTCGAAAAGTCTGATTTTTTTTCTTGAAAACAACCGTATGTTTCGGCTTTTTAGCATCGTTAAAGTAGGCCTCCAGGGTCTTGGGTCTGCTTTTGATGATGTTTCTTAGCCGCAACTTCATAAATTATTTATACTTCAGGGCGTCCAAAGGATTAAGCTTAGCCGCGCGCCGAGCGGGATAGAGGCCGGTGAGAAAACCCGTGAGAACGGAAAAGGAAATGACAAACAAAATAAACCAACTGGGGCTATAAAACAAATCCAGAGCTTGGCCGCCAAAGTTTTTGGCCATCACATTAATGGAAAAATTAAATACTTTTCCACAAATATAGCCAATCGCCAAACCACTGCAGCCGCCGAGGAAACCCATGATCACCGACTCCAAAAGAAATAAGCCGGCCACATCGCGGTTGGTGACGCCGATAGAACGCATAATGCCGATTTCTTGCGTCCTCTCCAAAAGAGCAATGGTCATTGTATTGAACATGCCAATGGCGGAAACGATCAAGGCGATTAGACCAAAAACACCCAAGACAATCTGAATAATGGAAAAAATCTTTTTCGTTTGAGTGATAGTGTCCGAAAGTGAAGACACCATGAAACCTTGATGAACGATGTTGTCTCTAACGGTGGCTAAGTCTTGCTCAGTTTTGACCTTGACTCGCAAGTCGGAATAAGGCGGGAGCTCGATACCGGTAACCGTGTTAATTGGCGCATAAATAAAATTGGTATCATCGTCGGTGACAATACCGACCACCGTGTAATCCGAGGGCAAGCTGGTCACTGCTGAAGAATCGCCGTCAGCGCTGGGAACAAATAAGTTCAATTTCACGGTTTGGCCGATAATATCAGTAGCCTTGGTGTAGCCGAAAATTTTGGCAGTCGCCGAAGAGACAACTACCTCCGGGTCCTGGCTATTGGCAAATTCTCGACCGCCGGCAATCTTTACGCCGCTGAGCCGGAAATAAGGTTTGTCAACCAAGTTCACCAAGCCATCAGAAATCGACGAACCGTGAGCCAACTGTCCCGTCAAGCTAACCGTCGGACTAGTTTCCGCCACCGTCGGCATATTATTAATTGCTCCGACTTCATTTTTATCCAACACCACCAACTTTGACGGTGAAGTAACATCAAGCGTGAGAACGGAATCGGTGGTCGTGATTTTCCCTAAAATAACATTCTGCAAACCATAGCCCAGGGAAACCAAGAAAAAGACCGCGGCAATGCCGATGCCTAAGCCCAAAACAGTCAAAACCGTCCGACTGGTGTTGGTCCTAAAAGAGCGAACTGATAAAATGGCCAAGTCTCTTATTTTCATAAACCTAACGTTCTTTGTGACCAATTAGCCACAGCTCTAAGCGCTTCACGATTTTATTGGTCAGGCGCCGGTCCAGAGCGGCACCGCCCTTGGAAAATGATTGATTCAAGAGGCGCGACAACTCCTTGCGATCAATCTGGCCGCGTAAGCGCGCAGTAATTGCCTCGTCAATAATTGCTAGACTGCGATGGCGCTTTAATTTGATGTTGAGCTCGTCAAAAATAGCGCGACGCAGAAAAACTTCTTGGTGCGCTTCTTGCGCTAATAATTTCCCCGAAGGCAAACTATCATCTTCGTCATCGCGATGCGGCAAATCTTCACCAATTTTCAATTCTTTGGCCAAGGCCGCCAACTTCTTGGTGATTTTTTTGGCCGTCCGGCTGTCCAGACCCAAGCCGCCCTCCTCTGGATTGACATCTAAAAACTCAAAAACTCCAGAAAAATCATTTTTGCTATTTAAAGCTAACTCAATTTTCTCGTGTAGGCGGTCAAAATCATCAACCACCAAATCGGCCAAAGCCAGAGTGGCCAAATTTTTGGCCTGATAAGACAGCAACAGCGAAGAAGGTCCTTGCGGTTTGAGGCGGGAATACTGTTCTGAAAGGAATTTGAATTCTTTTACCTTTGTCCCGGCCTGCTGCGCTCCAGCGGCCACTTCTTCTTTGACTACCAGGCCGCCGCCGCTTTCCCCCACGGCGCGATTTATCTTGGTGTCCACTAGTTTGCCGTCCTTGATAAAAAATACCTTATGAGCAATATCTAAATAAGTCGGGTCATGGGTTACTAAAATAACGGTCTTCTTGAAATTGGTGTTCAAATCTTTAAGCAATTGCACTACTTCGTTAGCCGAATGTGAATCCAGGTTTCCCAAAGGCTCATCAGCCAAAATGATGTGCGGGTTGTTGACCACTGCCCGGCAAATAGCGACGCGCTGTTGTTGTCCACCGGACAATTCACGCGGTAATTTATTGGCCTGCGCCCCCACGCCGAAACGAGTTAACAGGTCCATCGCGGTTTTTTGGCGCTCCAGCGGCTTAACTCCGGCCGCCATCATCGGCAAAGCAACATTCTGGATGATGCTTAAGGTGGGAATCAAATAAAAAGCCTGAAAAACCATGCCAATGGTGTTTCGAAAATGCAACTCTTTCTCCCGAGAAGACATGTGCGGCAAGCTTTTTCCCTGAATCATCACCTCGCCTTCAATGCCCGTTTCCAGTCCGGCGATTGAGTACAATAAAGTGGATTTTCCACAGCCTGAAGGACCGAAGAAAATAATAAATTCCCCCTCGGAAATAGAGATGTTGATGTTGTCTAGGGACTTAACTTCGTTACTCTGACCGGGAAAATAAGTCACGCTCAAATTAGACGTCACAATTTGCCCCTTGACA
>CAIMEI010000178.1 GCA_903839955.1 Candidatus Falkowiibacteriota bacterium
CTGCGCCGGTTGAAGGACGTGACCGCGCGCGCCGCTAGTGGCAAGGAGTCCATTGGGATAATTGGCCAGATAATTGTCTTCATTGGGGGCTTGAGCTTGGCTAATGGGGTTATCTTTTTGGCTAGGATTATAACCCCAGCCGTCGCGGATGATTAGGATAACTGGTTGGGCACTTTTCATATTTTTTTGATTTATTTGCTCTGCGGTTTTTAGATAAAAAATAAGTAATCTTAGGATATTTTAACAGATTTTCGGAAAAAAGAAAATTGACGCCCCGGGACGCGTAATGATAGTATTAAAGGCATACAATAATGGAACCAGAAAACGGACAACCAAAGAATCCGCAGCTGGCTAAAGCCGCAATCAACTTCCTGTTGAGCGCGGTTAAGTTTTTGTTGTTCCTCAAGAAGCTTATTGCCCTGATTTTTGGCCTATTATTCAAGTTTATTGGCTGGTTTCTCAAGCTCACCCTCAAAAAACCACTGATCCGGGTATACTATTGGATCTTCCGCTTCAAAAAAGAAGGCCTGATTGAAAATTCCGTCTTTGATATCGTACGCAAAAAACTGCCGCATTTCCTGATTGTTTTTTTAGTTTTAATCAGTTTTATCGCTAATCTTGGCCAAGCTAGCAAAATTTCCGCGGTCACCGAAAAAATGACCAAAACCACCATGGCCCAATTGGTTTCCGGCGAATTCAGCAGCATTGAACAAGGAAGTTTAATCCAAGAAACCCTCAATCCGGCCACCATCCACGATTACGGCAACGACCAATATGCTCAAAACCAGGGTGTACTCAGTAACCAGGTGCCGGTGACTGAAGATAATATCGACTATAACGAAGACCAGTTTATCGCCGAGAGAAACGTCGATTACCTTAGCAAACCCTTTATTCTTAGCTCTGACGGCAGCAATGCGAGCGCACCAGTTTCCACCCCCGCCGCTCCCGCCCAAAAAAGAAACGCCGTTATTTATTACACCATCAAAAATGGCGAAACGATCAGCGGCATTGCCCATTCCTTCGGCCTCAGCGCCAACACCATTTTGTGGGCCAATAATCTCGGCCCGAATAGTTTAATTAAGCCGGGCAACCAATTGATGATTTTGCCGCAGAATGGCGTGCTCTACACGGTTTCCTCCGGCGACACTCTCGGAAAAATCGCCCGAAGATACAATATTGACGCCAACGATTTGGCGAGCAGTAATAATTTGGGCGGACGCTTGACTATCGGCCAAAAAATTATCATCCCGGGCGGCCGGCAAATTGCTGAAAGCACTTCGGCGCCCGAAGCCGACACGCAACCAGAAAAAACCAATAGCTACACGGGTATTGCGGTTATCAAAAATTTAGTCAAACCGCCAAAAAGCCCCGAAGCCAATGAAGGCGGCAGTGAAGGTGGCAGCATGCTTTGGCCGACCGTCGGTCATCGCATCACCCAATACTATTCTTGGCGCCACACGGCCGTGGATATTGCTAATCACGTCGGCACGCCAGTCTACGCGGCGGCAGCCGGTACGGTGGAATTCGCCGGCTGGAGCACGGGCTACGGCAACAACATTGTAATTAACCATGGCGGCGGCAAGAAAACCCGCTATGCGCACGCCTCCAAACTATTAGTGGGCGTCGGCGACCACGTTGATCGCGGCGACACCATCATGTTGATGGGTTCCACTGGCTGGTCCACCGGCCCGCATGTTCACTTTGAGGTGATTATCAACGGCACTAAATACAATCCACTAAACTACATCAAATAGTATGAAAATTATTCTCGGCATTTTCATCGCCTTCGGCGGCGTCATGATGATTCTCAAAACCGAATGGCTGCTTGCCAATTTCGGACGCATGACCTGGTTCGAAGACAAGTTCGGCGCCGAAGGCGGCTCGCGCCTCGGCTACAAGCTCATCGGCCTCGCCGCCTTGCTAATCGGCATTATCATGATGACCGGCTCCTCCGACTCCTTCATGCAGTGGGCCCTTAGTCCGCTCACCGGCGCTGGTATCGGAAAATAGGTAGCAGCCCTAGACAAAAAATAAATTAAATAATAAAATCAGAGCGACGGTAAAAATAAGCCGTCGCTCAATTGGGCCCTTAGCTCATCTGGTAGAGCACCTGCTTTGCAAGCAGGGGGTGGCAGGTTCGAGTCCTGTAGGGTCCAC
>CAIMEI010000179.1 GCA_903839955.1 Candidatus Falkowiibacteriota bacterium
GGGCGAGCTTCGTTTACCACGATGCGGCGACCTTCGAATTCCATACCGTTGAACATAGAGATAGCTTTTTGGGCATCTTCTTCAGTGACCATTTCCACAAAGCCGAAGCCTTTGGAGCGGTTGGTCATGCGATCCATGATGATCACAGCTGACTCTATTTCACCGGCTTGAGCGAACAAACTGCGTAGACCGTCTTCAGTAGTTTTGAAGGCCAATCCACCAACGAATAATTTCTTCATCTGATTTATTTTCGCGTGAGCGGTTGCTTAATTTTTAGCGTAAGAACGACCTTTTCTGGCGCTGTTTTGCTTACAAGGGGAATATTAGCAATTTATTTGCGGCTAGTCAATATTTGGGCTGATAATAAAAAAACGGCCGGTTCAAACCACGGAAAATGGTCTGAACCGGCCGCTCTTTATCGGAGCGGACCAGTTTGCTTAGGAGATGGTTACTTTGATGCCAGGTCCCATCGAGGAGCAGATGGCCACATTTTTGAGGTATGATCCCTTGGCCGTCGCTGGTTTTGCCTTTTTGACGGTATCCAAGAGCGCCTGGTAGTTCTCAATAAGCTTGGCGCTATCAAAGCTTACTCGGCCGATGACCGCGTGCAAGTTCCCGGTGTCGTCATTTTTGAAAGAAATTTTTCCCTTCTTGAGTTCCATGACGGCTTTAGCCGGGTTCAAGGTAACGGTATCGTTCTTGGGTGAGGGCATTAAACCTCTCGTCCCCAAGATCTTAGCGATGGAGGCCAAGTTTTTCATCATGTCGGGGGTGGCGACAGCAACTTGGAAATCGGTTTTTTCAGTTTTCTTGATTTCTTCAATCAGCTCTTCGCCGCCGACATAATCGGCGCCTGCCTCTTTCAACTCTTTTTCCTTATCGGTAGTGACAAAAGCGGCCACCTTGACGGTTTTCCCGGTACCATGAGGCAAACTTACTGCGCCTCTGACCTGTTGATCTCCCTTTTTGGGGTTGATACCGAGGCGAAAATGCACCTCGATGGAGGCGTCGAATTTCACCGTGCTAGATTTCTTGGCAATTTCAATCGCTTCCGCCAATGTGTAGGCTTTGTTGCGATCGAACAACTCAGCGTTCACAGCTTTCTTTTTGGCCGCGTTCGCGCTCGTCTTTTTGACTTGTTCTTTTTTCATAAATATTTGATCGTGGTAAGCGCCCGGGTCCGCCGGTTGGCGGATAAACGAGCTCCCACGAATCATTAATTCTAAATTACTTAATTTCCACGCCCATGTTGCGGGCGGTGCCGGCGATGATGTTCATCGCGCCTTCGACGCTGTTGGCGTTGAGGTCGGGCATTTTGGTTTTGGCGATTTCTTCCAATTGCTCTTTGCTGATGGAGCCGACTTTGTCGCTCTTCGGTTTGGCGGAGCCTTTCTTGATGCCGGCGGCTTTCATGATGAGTTCAGAAGCTGGGGCGGTCTTCAGGATGAAATCGTAGGTGCGGTCTTCGTAGACGGTGATTTCTACCGGAACGGTGTCGCCCATGCGGGTGGCGCGGGTCTGGTCATTGAACTTTTGGCAGAATTCGGCAATGTTCAAGCCGTGCTGACCCAAAGCTGGACCGACTGGTGGCGCTGGATTGGCTTGGCCGCCGGTGATTTGCAGTTTAATTTTAGTCTTAATTTTTTTAGCCATATATTTGGACCATTTCCGGAGAAGCCTACGTATTTACGAGCCGGAAGCGGTTTGTTTATAATTTTTATGCACTATCTAAAATATGATTTAATATTTTTTTTGAGCCATTGGCTTTTCGTAGGCAAAAATATTAATTATATATTTTTGCCCCAGAAAATGCCTGGCGACCAAAAAATATTAAAACATATTTTAACTCTTCTTGATTTGCAAGAAATCCAGTTCCACCGGCGTTTCGCGGCCGAAAATGGTGACGGAAACTTTGACTTTGCCTTTGGCTTCGTCAATCGCGGTGACTTTGCCTTCCATGTTTTTGAAAGGTCCTTCGTTGATGGTGACCGGACTGCCGACGACAACGTCAATTTTGAATTTCGGATCTTCCACGCCCATGCGTTTCTGGAGGGATTTCACTTATTCATCGCTGATTGGGGTCGGGATGGTGCCAGTGCCGATGAAGCCGGTGACATTGGGGGTGTTGCGCACGATATACCAGGATTCGTCAGTTACTTCCATTTCCACCAGGATGTAGCCGGGGAAAATCTTTTCCTCAGTCACTTTGCGCTTGCCGTTTTTGATTTTAATTTTTTTCTCGGTGGGAATCAAGATGTTGAAAATTTTGTCTTCCATGTCCAGGGACTCAATTCTTTGCTTGAGATTCTGGGCGACATTTTCTTCGTAACCGGAGTAGGTGTGAAGCACGTACCAGCGGCGGCCTTGATTTAGTAGTTGTTTGGCCATAACGGTCAAGAAGGCAGCCGGAAAGAAATGAGCAATTCCGGGCGAGCCTTAGTTAAAAGAACGATTAGCGTTTAATAATTAATTGGGCGAGGCCCAAGCTGAAAATATAGTCCAGAAGACCCAGGAACAAAGCGACCGCCAAGCTGAAAACAATCACGAGAATCGTGTAGTTGGTGGTTTCTTTTTTGGTCGGCCAGGAGACTTTTTTCATTTCCTCAATGGACGCCTTGAGGTAAGTGGTGATTTTGTTCATAATTTTGGGGAAAAGTAATTAAAAACAGCCTTGCCGGCTATCTTTATTAATCTAAGAATATTTTAGAGAAAAAACCGGGGCTTGTCAACTGTCTTTTGGTTTATTGCAAACATTATGCCGATCCAGCCTATTTATAATCTTATATTTAGGCATTTTCTGGGATGAAAATTAGTTATTGATAATTTTCATCTACGAAAAAGCCAATAAATATAAGATTATAAATAGGCTGGGCCTGTTGCCTAATTTTTCCCTAGTAATAAGCAAAAATTAGGGAATATGGGTCGTTATTGACAAAAATGTCATCTGGTGGTAAAACGATTGTGTATTCAAAGTGAATACCGCTCAAAAAGAGCGCAAATTGTTTCTTTAAAAATTTATACAATGGAAAAAAGTAGCCAAAAAAAGCAGGAATCGGACAAGGGCCGAAACCAGCAACAAAAAGGTGGTCAAGAAAAAGCCAGTTTCGGGCAAGGCCTAGAAATAGCTGGTATTATTCTCAAGGCAGTAGCTACCGCCGCCAAAAAACATAAAGTTGGTGACGAAGACGTCCAAAAAATAGTCGGAAAGCCTGGTGTAGCTTACAGTTTGGCAGACGAATTATTTACTTCAAAAAAGCCAGCGCAACTACTAAATCTCGTCGAAAGCGGCGTCATGATCGAGGCCTGTGATGGCGAAGATTATTTCGGTAAACCCAAATCAAATTTTAATGGGTATATTGGTGAAAATCTTAAGAATTTTAATTTAAACAAAAAAGA
>CAIMEI010000180.1 GCA_903839955.1 Candidatus Falkowiibacteriota bacterium
ACCGCAAAGCTGGCAACAAAAATCGAGGCCTCACTCATTGTTAATTCCCCCTTGTTTAAATAAGCTCGGTGCTTAACAAAAGAAATCGCAAACACCAGCATGATTGCCGCCACCAAAATGGCTAACAATTCCCAGGCAAAATGCTTATTTCCGTAAAACGGCTCAGCTGATTTTTTATCAATCGTTTTTGCTTTTTGGTTGTATTGAGCGAACTTGAAATTAACGACCGAAAGGCGCGTTAACCACAAACTTTTCGCGCGATAAACAGCGCTCTTCGTGGTGTCAAAACAGGAAAGACCTCTCTTGTAGGCCTCCTGCCAATTCTTGGCCGGAATGCCGTCGTCCACGTACAGAATTGTGTCTTGATAAATTTTGCTGACCACCTCTTCGTAGACAAAAACCGACCCGCCGCCATATTTCTGGCGTTCAAATTTGATCTTCTGGCCAAAGCCGAAAATCACCAAATAAAAAAGGACTGAAAATATAATAAACTTTTTCATTTTGTGTGTTTTAATATTGTTAATGAATGCTTTTTACTGGTTTAAAATTACCATTCTCAACCCTATTTGTCAACGTCAAAAAAAGAGCCCCAAACATTCCTGTCTGGAGCTCGCCCGAAATTTTTATTCGGATTTTATTATTTTTTCGCTTCTTTTTCTGCTTTTTCTAAATCGGCCTTAGCCTTGGCGGAGATTTTGTCTCTTTGGCCATTGATCTTTTTCATCATTTGCTTTAGCTCGTCAGCAGTTTTAATGTTGATTACCGTCAAACGATTAACTGGTTTGGTGAAAGAGAGGGGCACGGTCGCAACAATGTACTTCATATTGTGCTCAATATAGATATCTTCTGGTGTGAACCCGAATACGCCGCTACCGTTTTCGCCATAACTGCCGTCTTCAGCTGGAGATGGGATAGAAAAATAGTGATAACTTTCAGACCCGCCAGCGTCAACTATTTGTTGAGTGTTAGTTAGCTGACTATTAACTGAACTAACTTTATTCACTTGATAGTAGCCGATAGGATCGGCAACGCCTTCGATGAACACGTACATGTAAAACATCACCGTGCGATCGTTCTGCAGTAAAAATCTTTTAATTAAATTATCGCGTTCCAGCGACCAATCCAATTTTGGTGGTGGTTGAACCTTTAGCAAGTGAGCCTGATTTTTTTCTGTTTCTTTCTGCTCAATAAAAGCGGTCTTGTTGTCTGATACACCACTCTTGCCGTCGCAAGATGGGAAAAGTAGCGTAATAAATACGCCGATAAATAAAAATCCAACGATTCTTTTCATTTCTTAATTTTTTTGTGTTTTTGAATTGTGTTAAATGCTAATTTTGTTCTTTTTTCTTCACCGGCTCGGCATAGGATGAAAAATCATCAACGCTTAACTGGCAAGGGAGGGTTTTGGATTTCCACATGGAATGGTTCCACATTTTTGACTTGGCATTGTAATCATTTACCCAACGATTAAGGTTGGTTTTAATAGCGTTGATCCTCTGCGCTTTGGAGAATTGCTCAAACGACTTATCGTTGTCTGGCATTTCTCGCATATTCTTCAAGTCCGTATTCAGCTTGTCACAGGTGTTATAAAGAGTTTGAAACTCTTCGTACCTAATAACTGCTGTATCAACAGTGCTATCGGCTCTATTGAGCAGCCAGGCGATTCCGCCTATTATAAAGCATAAAATAACTACCCAGATTACTATTTTTTTACCGTATCTGGCTGCGGTTTTTAAGTCGTCATCTACTTCTTGCATGATATATATTTTTTTATAAATGAACGGGCCCGTATCAGCTCGTACTAATTCCGTTTTAATTGGATACGCAACTTTCAGCATATTATCACATAAATTTTATATTGTCAATAGTATGGTTGTTTAAAACAAAATAATGGCTAAAATTAGCCATTATTTATGGAGATGTACTTGAAATTGCTTTTACTTCACAATCTTGAACCAATCCTTCTTCCCGGCCTTCAAAATCAGGCCTTCCGCCGGAATGGTGATTTTTTCTAGGGCCTCTTGACGAGCGTCCTCGCCGATTTTCACCCCGCCCTGGTCCAAAAGGCGACGCAGGTCGGAGCCGCTCTTTTTTGGCAGGCATTTTTTCAAAATGTTCAGCAGAATTTCCTCGCTCGCCCCAACGGAAATTTCTAGCAAATCAGTGGGCGCTTCCCTTTTCTGGAATTTCTGGACAAAGTCATCTTGCGCGTGATTGGCGGCCCCTTCGCCTTTGAGCATTTTCACAATCTCCCAGGCAGTTCTCATTTTGGCGTCGCGCGGATTTTCGGTTTTCAAAAGTTCGTCAATTTCCGGAAGCGGCATTCTAGTGTTGTTCACCAAGAAAACCTTGATCATCTCGTCCGGCTGACTCATGATGGCGCCATACATATCTTCGGCGGAAAAATTCAAGAAGATACCGGTGCCGCGGCTCTTGGACATCAATTCGCCGGTGAGCGGATTTTCCATCAAGTTCACCGCCATCACGAACTTGTCTTTGTTCTTTAATTTCTTGAGCAGAGTGCGGCCGACAAGGGCATTGAAAATCTGATCGGTGCCGCACATTTCCACATCCACTTCCATCGCCACGCTGTCATAGCCCTGCATAATCGGGTACAGAAATTCGTGGAGGAAAATCGGCTTTTCGTCTTTGATGCGCTTTTGGAACATATCGCGCTCAATCATCTGCTGAACGGTGACATTGGAAGCAAGATTAATCACTTCCTCCATTGTCAGCTTGGAAAGCCAATCGTGGTTGTATTTAACTTGCGCCGGATTTTCTGGGTCGGTAAAATTCATCAGCGGTTTGATCTGCTCTAGCCACTCGGCGGTGTTTTTCATCACTTCTTCGCGGCTCAATTGCTGGCGAGCGGAAGTTTTGTCGCTCGGATCGCCGATGCGCGCCGTGAAGTCGCCAAAAAGCACGATCACCTCGTGACCAAGTTTGCGAAAATCCTCCAAGAGCAGATAGTTCTTGGCGTGGCTCAGGTGCAAGGAATTAAAAGTGGCGTCCGCGCCGATATAAAAACGCAGTTTTTCATTAAGCAATTTTTTTCGAAGTTCTTCTTTGTCGGGCAGAATAGAAACGATGATGCCGCGATTGAGAATTTCGTCGACTAGTTGTTCTTTGGTGGACATAATATTTTTGTAAGTAAATATGCTTTACATCGCCCGCAATCTGGCAATCCGCTCTTCCACGGGCGGATGAGTAGCCATCGCCCGGCTGAACCAGGAAGCTTTTTTCCCGCCATCACGGAAAGGCGAGGCGATATACAAATGGGCGGTCGCTCGGTTGGCTTCCATAAGCGGCGCGGGGTCGGCGGACATTTTTTCCAGAGCGCGCGCTAAGCCTTCAGGATAACGCGTCAATAAAGCGCCGTTGGCGTCGGCCAAAAATTCCCGTTTGCGCGAAATCGCAAATTGCATCAAGTAGGCACCGATCGGCGCGAGAATGGCAAAGACAATGGCAACAATCGTGATAAGCGCTAATTGCGAATCTTTGGAATCGCGGCGTCTTCCGCCGCCAAATAAGGAAATGCGCAAAAACCAATCGGCCAAGAGCACGACCATGCCAACCATCACCGTCACGAGCGTGGCGAGCAGAATGTCGCGATTGCCGATATGGGAAAGCTCGTGGGAAATCACACCTTCTAGTTCCACCTTTTCCAACTTCTGCAATAGGCCGGTGGTCACAGCGATCACGGCGTGATTTTTATCGCGGCCGGTGGCAAAAGCGTTAGGCGAAGCATCATCAATAATATAAATTTTCGGGACCGGCAAGCCGGCAGTGATGCAGAGATTTTCCACTAAATTATAGAGTTCGCGGGCGCTTTCTTTATCCACTTCGTGAGCGCTGGACATCGCCAGAACCATTTTGTCGCTGTACCAATAGCTAAAGAAGCAGGAAAGAAAACTGAAAATTACGGCGATATAAAGAATCGTGGAATCACCCAGGGCTTGCGAAAAAACAAAGCCGACCAGCATGATAAACGCAAAGAACCCGGCCATCAAAAACCAGGTCTTGCGCTTATTGCTATCGCTATTTTGATAAATCGTCATGCTTGGCAATTTAGAATTTCACTTCCACCGGCGCTTTTTCCGCTTCTTCGGCCTGGAAAAAAGTGCGCGCGGCAAAGCCGAGCATTTTGCCGAAAATATTGGTCGGAAAAGCTTGTAGTTTGGTGTTGAAATCGCGGACATTGCCGTTATAGAAACGGCGGGAAGCCATGATTTTGTCTTCGGTGTCGGTCAGTTCGCGCTGGAGCTCTAAAAAGTTCTGGTTAGCTTTCAATTCTGGATAACTTTCCGATAAAGCAAAAATGGTCTTCAAGGTGGAAGACAAGGCATTTTCCGCTTTTTCCACTTCGGCCGGATTTCCGCCCGCTTGAGCGCTCATCGCGTCATTGCGCGCTTTCACCACGTTTTCAAAAGTGGCGCTTTCGTGCGCAGCGTAGCCTTTCACGGTTTCCACTAAATTCGGAATCAAGTCGTGGCGGCGCTTCAACTGAACATCAATATCGCTCCAAGCCTCGTCCACGCGATTTTTCAGGCGAATCAGGCCGTTATACATGCCGACAAAAATCAGCACGACAAGCAGGATGACACCGATAACAATCCA
>CAIMEI010000181.1 GCA_903839955.1 Candidatus Falkowiibacteriota bacterium
CCACAAAACACCCTGGAAACTCTTGCTAACCAGATAAGTATCAACGACGTGGGCAATGATTATCGGCACCGCCAAAGTTGTCGCTGAAGTGACTAAGACGGCCACGATTGCTATTGCCACCGCCCCTTTTTCTTCGGCCATAAGGGGAACCAAACGGCGCCAAGCGGTGACCAGCACTCCTTTTTCCTTCTCCTTGGCAATGTCTGTTTTATTAAGAGAGTAGCTCATATATTATTTTTCGTGGTTTAATTCGTACTGATTAGTGCTCCGCTGCGACTGGTAAATCTGAACATATTCCGGCGACGAAAGCATCAGCTCTTCGTGAGTGCCCTTAGCCAGAACTTCGCCTTCCATCAGCAGAATGATCTGATCGTAATGTTCGATGGAAGAAATTTTTTGGGTAACCGAGATCAGCGTTATTCCGGGATAATTTTTGGCGACATTGCTCAGAATTTTTCGTTCAGTCCGCGCATCCACCCGCGCTGTAAAATCATCCAGCAGCAATATCTTAGGATTAATAGCTAGCGCTCGAGCTAGCATAATGCGCTGTTTTTGCCCGCCAGAAAGGCTAGTTCCCCGCTCAGAAACAATCGTGTCTAATTTTTCCGGTAAGGCTTGGATATAATCTTTCAATTCAGCGGTGGCAATTGCTTGATTGATATATTCATCCTTAACCGTGTTGCTAAAAGCGATGTTTTCTCGCAAGCTCAGGTTGAACATCACGCTATCTTGAAAAACGAAGCCGACCTGACCGTGCAAGCTTTCCTTGTCGTATTCGTTAATATCTCGGCCATCAAAATTTATCTGGCCGGATGTCGGTGACAAAAGACCGGTCAAAAGATACAGCAATTGCGTCTTGCCGGCGGCCGTTGGACCGATAATCGCCGTTTTGGTGCCGAATTTAACGGAGAAGGAAATGTCTTTCAGCACCGATTTCTGGCCGAAATTCAAGGTGACATTTTTCAGTTCAATATCGCCACGCAAAAGCACTTCCAGGCCGCCCGATTTTTTTTCAAGCGGCGCGTTGAATATTTTCAAGATACGGCCATACGAAGCCTGGGCTTGGGCAATGACATTGCTCATGAAGCCGATGATCAAGATTGGAAAAATCAGAATCGCCAGATAGCTATTGAAGGCGGTAAAATTACCAAGCGACATCGTTCCCTGAATGACAAAACGGCCGCCCAGAAGGACAATCGCGAGGGTGGCGATGTTGGTGAAAAAAGTGATCACCGGCACCAAGCTAGCAAATAGCCCCAAGATCTTCAAACTAACTCGCTTCGCCTCGGTGTTGGCACCAAGAAATTTTTTGTATTCGGAGTTTTTTGAATTAAGCAGGCGGATGAGCGCCGCTCCCAAAATATTTTCACTAATCACCTTATTGAGCCAATCAATCGCCTCCTGGGATTTCACGAATAGCTTCCTGACTTTGGATAGCACGAAAAAAATAATTACCGCGATAAAAGGCGTGACCGCCAAAACCGTCAGCCCTAGCCGCCAGTTGATGGAAACGAGCAGAATAGATACGGCGATAATTAAAAATATTGAAGAAACGATGGAGGAGATTGCGATGGACACGAAGGATTTAACGGCATCCACGTCCGAGGTGAGGTTCGTCAAAATTTTCGCCGGCGTCACGCTCTCGATATATGAATAGGGCTGAGTAGATATTTTCTCCAGAATTTCGTTGCGGATATCCCTAGCAACGCGCTCGGAGGCGTAGACTTGGGCGACATTTTGCAGATAGGTAAAAACGAAAATAAAAAAGGCCACCAGAGAAAATTCCCAAATCAGCCGTGCTATCAAAAAATTGCCGCTCATATAGGTATCAATCGCTCCGGAAATTATTTTTGGAACGGCGATGCTTAAAGCATTGGCGATAACCGTCAACAGTATCAACAAAATGATGATGAGCTTGTATCTATTCAGCAACCCGTAAAGACTAGCCGCCGGCCGATTGTCGTTTTTATTTTCCTGTTTATTTTCCTGTTTTCGCATAATAAAAATTATTTATTGCTCTTCCGCCGTCAAACTTTTGGCGATTTTACCCAGCAAGAGGCGATAAGTTTCAAATTCTTCGTCAGTAAAAACCCCAAAAACATTCGCCATATCCGCAATCCGCCGCTTTCGCAGGGTTGCCATGTGCCTTTTCCCCTTGGCTGAAAGGCCAAGTTTCAGGGCGCGCTTATCGCTAGTACTAGTTTTTCGGATTATATAACCTCTTTGGACAAGCGGCTCAACCAGCTGGGTGGCGGCGCTAGAAGTCATGGTGAGCGCCTGCGCTATTCCCTTGAGCGTTGATCCGTCGTTATTTTTCAAAAAGCGAAGCACTGGCCATTGCGAGGCGGTGATGTGGCCATTTTCCAAATTAGAAACCGGCCCAAAAAAGATTTTTCTTTTCAAAACCAAAATATCCTCTAATAAATTTTCGATCTGTTTTCTGCGCTGAACCATATCATTATTATATTAGTATCTTAACTAATTATGGCCAGTTTGTAAAGGAATGGCAGCCGCAAAAAAACAGGCTGTTGCCTGTTTTTTTTGTTTGGTGGGCCGAGTAGGATTCGAACCTACGAAGGCGTAAGCCAGCAGATTTACAGTCTGCCCCGTTTGACCGCTTCGGTATCGACCCAGTTATGCTTGATTAATATGAACTTTTTTTAAAACAAACAATCAGCCGAATAGTTTGACCGCCCTCGCCCGCCTCGGGCGGGTTCGGTATCGACCCAGTGTGTTTTAATTTAAGAACTTTTTTAAAATAAGTCGGTAGGCCCGCCTTGAGCAAGCCTTGCCCGCCGAAGCAACGGAGTTGCGTAGGAGGGTTCGGTATCGACCCGACAAGCCTTATCATAAAAAATATCCCCCAACTTGTCAACCAGGCATTAATCACCC
>CAIMEI010000182.1 GCA_903839955.1 Candidatus Falkowiibacteriota bacterium
ACCGAAGAAACTTTGGAACTCACCAAAAAATTCTTTTTAGCCCCAAAACTGATGAAAAAAGCTTTTTTCAAAGTATCTTTAGACGACAAAAGAAAAATGCTCTCAAATATACTTTGGAACTCGTCTATTGAAAACAAAAAATTAGCTAAGATTAAATTCAAAGAACCCTTTGAAATCCTAGCTAATTGCTGCGTCAATAGTGATATTGACAATCTGCGGAGAGATAGGGATTTGAACCCTAGATACCATTGCTGGTATACCGCATTTCGAGTGCGGCGCTTTCGACCACTCAGCCATCTCTCCAATTGCCCCTCTCGGGGCGGGTCAAATAAATTTATTTCTTTAATCTGGTGATTTCTTCTTCGGTCAACGGCCGCCATTTTCCTTCGGCCAGTGTGCCGAGGTCCACGCCCGCCAAGTTGATGCGGATCAAGTCTTTGACGGCATAACCCAGAGCCTCGAACATGCGGCGAATTTGGCGCTTGCGTCCTTCGTTTAAGGTTATTATAAACGCGCCGTTTTGTAAATGTTTGATTTTCACCGCCTTCATGGGGCGATCTTCATCGGGGACTTTGACGCCGGAGAGCAGTTCGTTTTCAATCATCGCCATGTCGCGCGGATTCCACTCCACTTCTCGCGGGCTGGCGAGCTTCACCCGGTAGGTTTTTTCATGCTGGAAACGGGGGTGGCTCAAGCGCTGGGCGAAATCGCCGTCATTGGTGAGAATCAGCAAACCGCGGCTGTCTTTATCCAAGCGGCCGATGGCAAATAATTTTTCCTGGAAAGGGATGAGCGAGAAAATATTTCTTTCGTTGGCGAACTGAGCGCTGGTGCAGGTATAGCCAGCCGGTTTATTCAAAGCGATATAGGTAAAATTTCCTGGCGCTTGAGCTAAACGCCGGCCTTTGATTTTTATTTCCGCATCTTCGGCGACGCGCAAGCCTGGTTCAGCGACAAAATCGCTCACCTCCACTTTTCCGGCCTTGATTAGCGCTTCGGCTTCACGCCGCGACAAGCCGCTGCGGGCGGCGATGATTTTTTGCAAGGGAAAATCTTTCATAAATTGGGATTAGTTTTTTCAGTTTTACGCGTGAGAATTACCGTGAGAACAATGATTATCCAAAAGATAACGGCCAAGTCATTTTTGAAATAAGGGACATCCACCAAACCGTGGACAATTGTCGCCGTCATCGCCGTACCGACACCGAGAAACAAGAAACGTTCGCGACTTTTTTCTCGAATGGCGCCACGGAAAGACAAGAATAATTGTTTGCCCATTAGCCACAAGAAAACTAGCAAGCCGAATAGCCCGAGTTCGCTCCAGAAATTGAGAACAATATTGTGGGGGTACATATAGATTTCCACCGGCTGCCAAACTTTGGCGCGGTAGGCCGGGTCCCAGAGAACTTTACTCAGCCATTTTGGATCGCCATTTTTCACAAAGATTCCCGCTTGATGAAAGGGCGCAATGGCTTTTTGATAACCGTCCAAACCGGCGCCGGTGAGGAGGCGTCCGTCACGCAGCATTTTCACGGTTTCGGTCCATTGCTGGCGGCGAATTTGGCCGGAGAGATCCATCAAAGTCCCTTTTTCTACCACATAATGGCGAAGCGGGGATAATCCGAGACAGCCCACTAAGCCCAAAACGAGCAAGCCGAAAGCAACGTAGCGGGCCTTTTTTCCGGAGAAAAACAGGAATAGCCAGCCGCTAAAAGCGAGAGCAATCATTGCCCCTTCGGATTGGGCGAAAAATATGGCGGTCAAGGATAAAATAATCACGACGAAATAGAACATTCGCTTGAGAGAATCTTGGAAAGTTACTTTCACCGGGAAAGCAAAGAAGCGGCCGGCGGCCAGCATGGTGACGGGCGCCAAGAACAAGCCGACGGCGTTGGGATAGGTGAACCAGGAGACGACACGGCGCGTTTCGATGGCTGACCAGAAAGGATTACTGATAAAATTGCCGGTCGCTTTTTGATAGACCGCGAAG
>CAIMEI010000183.1 GCA_903839955.1 Candidatus Falkowiibacteriota bacterium
TCCGTGAATTGTCCTTATATTACGAATAAAACCTCATTATGTCAAGGCTCTACTTTTTCAAATACTTCTTTCTCTGCTCTTCCGGGAAATGCTCAATCGCATAGCGCAAGGCGGTGCGCGGCATTCTTTTCAGATTCTTGGCCAAAAACTTTTCTAGGTGGGCGCGTGAGACTCGTTTGCCCGCCTCTCTGAGCATCCAGCCGACGGCCTTATGCATCAAGTCGTGGGCATCGTCCAGAAGCATTTCTGCCAATTCAAAGGCTTCCTCGCTACTGCCGTTTTTAATAAAAGCAAAAGAAGATACCATGGCGACGCGCCTTTCCCAGAGGTTTTTGGACTTGGCTAATTTTTTGAGCAAGGCAAAATTTTCTGGTTGGCGCACGCAAAAATCGCCGACAATGTTGGGGGCGGAAAGATCAACCAAGTCCCAATTGTTGATGCGCCCCGTCTGGCTTAAATAAAATTTGAAGATTTTCGCGCGCTCCACGTCGCTTGGCGCTTTTTGGTAGGCGGCGACTAAAATTAATAGGCCGGTCAGTCGCGCCTCATGCACCTCGCTGGCTAATAAAATTTTTATTTCCAGAAGCGGCAAACCGAAGAATTCTTTGGCAATTTTTCTTTGCACGGGCACAGTCAGGCCCCAAAAAACATCCCCTTCTCCGTACTGACCGGGACCAGTTTTGAAAAATCGCTGTAAAATACTGGATTTTTCGGGATTTTTTTGGGCGCGCAGCGCCTTTAAAACATCTTGCGAACTTGTCATATTTTATTCAATCTTAATTTCAAAAGTTTCTAAAAGTCCCAAGACGTCAGGCAATGAAAATTTAGCGCCCTTGATTTTGTTTTTGGTCGGGTCAAAACAATAACTGCGCGCCCCTAGGAAATTGGCTCTTTCGAGGTTGGAATCTTGGAAGCGGCTTGCCAACAGGTCGGAACCGAAAAAATCGGCCCCCTTGAGAGTGGTGTTGATGAAATCGCATTCCCGGATTTCACAGGTCAAAAATTTACTGCCGCGGATATCAATATTATTGAAGTTGCAGAGCGAAATTTTGCATTTTGAAAAACACCAATCCAGCAGAAGGGTGTTAATTTCAGAAAACAAAACGCCGAGAATTTTGCAGTTTTCAAAAATTACTCCCTGGAAGCTGCAATTGGTCAGTTTGGTGTTGGAGAAATTGCAATTGATAAAATGGCAATTAATAAAAATCGTTCCCGAGAAGAAGGCGGCGCTAAAATTGCAACCCTTAAATTCACAGGCCAAGAATTCTTTATTGGCCGCCAGTTCCGGGCCCAGCGCCAAATTGGAAAAAACTTCCTTTTCAAAATTTGCCCCTTCAAAAACCATATTAATAGTGATATTCTTTGCCGGCCAAAATCAAAGCGGCGCGGTAAAGCTGTTCCAAGAGAACAACGCGCGCCAATTCGTGCGGCATGGTTAGGTGCGATAAAGATATTCGGGGATATTTCTGGCGCAACTCCTCGGGCCAACCCAAGGCGCCGGCAATAATTAGCACAATTGGACCATTAACTTTTTCTAAATGCTTGGCTAAAGAAACGGAATCCCAATCATGGCCCTCTTCCGCTAAAAGATAGACCTGCGCTCCTTTCTTTCTCAAAATAATTTCTTGGATGCGAAAAGCCTCTTCCCGCTTGGCTTTTTCTTTGTTGCCGTCGTCAAAAGGTTCCGGCCGCACTTCAATAATTTCTAGGCGCGCGAAAGGCTTGATTCTTTTGAGGTAATCATCCGCCGCCGCCTTGAAGGCCCCATTTTTGATTTTTCCAACCGTAATTAGGGTTAAATCTAGCATAAATTATAATTCATAAACTATCCCCTGCTCGGAAATAATCGCCTGGTCCGCTAATTTTTTCTCCACAAAATGCGCGACGGACTGGGTGCTGGCGTCTTCGCCGTGCACCACAAAGACTTTTTTCGGCCGTGGCTTGTTGATGGCGGAAAGCCAAGCTTCCAGCTCGTGCTCACCGGCATGGGCCGAAAAAGAATCGGCAGTACTGGCCTTGATTTTCACCTCAAATTCTTGATTATCAAGCCGCACTGTTTCCGCGCCGTCCTGTATTTTGCGGCCGAGGGTGCCGGGTGCCTGATAGGAAACAAAGAGCAGGCGTGAGCGAGAATTATGGATTTCGTGCTTCAAGTGCCGCGGCATACGGCCGCCATTGAGCATCCCGCTACCGGCCATAATAATTTTCGGCGGCTGTAGTGAATCCAGGCGGCTAGATTCGGCGCCATCCTCGGTGACAGAAAATCCCGTGAAGCGAAAAACATCATCGCCGCTTTTGATTAATTTTTTGGTATCAGCGTCAAAATAGTCGAGATATTTTTTGTAAATTTCTAGCGCCTTGGAAGCGAGCGGACTATCCAAAAAGCAGGAAACGAGCGGAACCTGATGGCTTTCTACCAAGCTATTCAGCTCGTAAATTATTTCCTGCACTTTTTCCAAGGCGAAGATCGGGATTAGCAAGGTGCTATGATTGCTCGCCGCCTCCTTGATGGCGGAGCGCAGCTTATTAATTCCCTCGGCGCGCTCTTCGTGCTCCTTGCCGCCGTAAGTGGATTCAATTATCACCGTGTCCGCGCCTTTTAAGAATTCCGGGTCATTCATAAGCGGCGCCGGCGGGTTGCCGATGTCGCCGGAAAAAATAATAGATTTTTCTTTCCCGCCATCTTGGACAACCAGCTTGAAAGAAGCTGAACCAAGAATATGACCGGCGTCATAAGCGACACAGGATAAATCAGGATTGATTTGAAAAATTTCGTGGTATTTCACGGTTTCAAAA
>CAIMEI010000184.1 GCA_903839955.1 Candidatus Falkowiibacteriota bacterium
CCTCTTCGAGCCAAATGCGATGCTCCACTGGCTAAATTAATTGTCAAAATCATTGGCAACAGCTCCGGTGCAAACCCAATCGCTAGTGCCAACACAAACAAAAACGATTCATACATTTGGTGCCCCAACACCAAGTTTGCCGCCAAAAGCAAAACGCTAAATACAAAAGTAATTCTAATTAATAGATACGAAAAATTATTTAGCCCCGTTTCAAATTCTGTCGCTGGTCTCACCTGCGTCAGCTTCGCCGCCACTTTTCCAATCTCACTTTGGCTTCCAATTGCCGTCACCAAAGCCACTGCCTCTCCCGACAACACAAAAGTTCCGCTAAAAATCACATCCCCTATTTTTTTCTCTTGCGGAAATGACTCGCCCGTCAATGCCGATTGATTAATCGCCAATTCTTTAACCTCCAAAAGTTCTGCATCCGCCGGCACCAAATCTCCCGTTTTCAAAAAGATCACATCCCCCACTGTTATCATTTTTGTCGCCACTCGTTTTTTCTTGCCGCTTCGAACCACCAAGGCCATTGGCGCCACTTTTCTTAATAGCTTTTGCGTCGAGCTCTCCGCGTTGTGTTCCTGAAACGCGTCAATAAACAAGCTCAACATTAATATTGTCGTGATAATTATAAAGTCAGTGCTCTGCCCCAAAAACATCGACATACTGCTAGAAAACAGCAGTAGTAATATCAATGGGCTAAAAATTCGCTTTAAAAGTCGCCACCAAATCTGCATTCGACTCTTACTTTCCAAGCTATTTAGACCATATTCCTTCTGCCGTTTCGCCGCCGCTTCATCCGACAAACCTCGATATCTTTTCTTCATAATTCAGTATAAACCGGAAGTCTTACTTCCGCTTCGCCAATTTTCTACTATTAATACAGGGTATAATAATTTTTATGACCACTACCCACACTCCCCACCCTTGGATTGAAGAAAGAACCAAAACTGGCCCTCGTTTAACCAAAAGTGAACATATTGGATTTAATGGTCGCCTGGCACTTCTAATCACCGACGCTGTTGGCACCATGTGGTGCGCCTATGTCTTTACCCTTATTGCCCTCATCAGTTTGCCCGCCGCCATTCATGGTGGCACCGCCACCTTGGTTTCCTGGGTCGCCCAAACTTTTTTACAGTTAGTTCTTCTTTCCGTTATCATGGTCGGTCAAAAAGTTGCCGCCAAAGCCTCCGATAAACAAGCCGAACAAACCTACAAAGATGCCGAAGCTCTTCTCAAAATCCAAGATGAAATTCACTGGCTCATTGAGATTAATAACGAGCTCACCGAAGAAATCCATAGCCACATCATCAAGGAGAAGTCCTAATAAATGCTACAATAAATTGTTACAGTTTAATTCCCCACATGAACATCCAAATCGTTGGTGATAACTTTAACCTCTCTGATTCCACTCGTGCGCTTATCGAAGAAAAAGTGGCCGAACACCTCGACAAGCTCTTAAGCCACATTCCTTCCGACAATAAAATTGCCTCTCTTCGCATCCAAAAAGACAAACTCGAGAATTTTAATGTCAATTTTGACATGAATCTCCCCGGGAAAAAACAGATTTTTGCCCAAACTTCACATCGTATCCTCAAATCAGCTCTCATC
>CAIMEI010000185.1 GCA_903839955.1 Candidatus Falkowiibacteriota bacterium
GAGCCCTGGACATTGTATTTGTCGTTGTCAGCTTTGTCGGAATTGAATGGCGGGAAACTGCCCTGCCAGCCGACTTTGTTGTTATAGTCTTCGGTTACTTTGAATTCCTTGTCAGCGGCGGCCACGCAGGTGCTGACGTTCAAATTTTCCTGTTTCAAACAAGAGGCGGAATCGCCGGATTGCAGGAAGCAAGAAAGATAGGGAAGAAGTTTAGCCGGAGATTGTTTTTGGATGCAGTATTGGTTAAGATTTTCGGCTAATTCTTTCTGGCCGTGCATAGAGTAGCTGACAAATTTCAATTTGAAATCTACTTTATCGCCCAGAGCTTGAATGGCCGGGATGATACCTTTTTCAATCTGAGTGCCATAAGGGCAATAGCTCATCACGAATAATTCAATTGCCGGCTTGCTAGTTTTTTTGCTAACCGTGCCGCTGGCAGCTTTGTCGGCTCCATTGTTTTGGCTAGCGGCGGCCGTTGCGCTATCGTCTTTGGCGACCGGTTTTAAATCCATGGCTTGAGGGAAGAATTTACTGCCGTCACGAGTTACGTAAGATTCAACGCTCTGGCCATTTCCTAAATCAATTTTCATTTGATACAGTGAGCCTTTGAATTCTTTAACTTCGGAGATTTTTACCTTACTGCCGGAGGGCATTAAATTGGTGTTTACATAATTCTCAGTCAAAGTTCTTGCGGCTTCTGGGCTGAGGGTCTTTCCCTTGACCACGAAGACTGCCACTAAAATGGCGGCTATTATTACTATTCCGCCTACGATGGCGAAAAAGATCTTTTTCGGTAAACCGATGATTTTTTTATTCTGCATATGTTTTGAAACCGGATCTTACTGATCCATTAATTATGAATTATGTAAATTAAGTTTTAGCTCTCTTATTATAGTAAAAAAGGCTTGGGGCGTCAAAACTTTGGCCGTTTTGCGCGCCACCGGCGGATAAACAGAATAAAGCCAGCAATTAAGGCGCAAAATAACCCAATTTTTGTCCAAAGGAAGGCGTCGTTTGGGCGGGTGAGATCAGGGGCAGGTGAATCGACGATACTTTTTGTCCCGCTGGGTTCGTTGGTGCCAAGAGATAAAACGAGCAGGGCAAGCTGCTGGCCCGCCAAAAAAGGAACACCGGTGATTTGGCCGGAAGCGGGGAGGACGCCGAGGTTTCCGGATGATTTTGGGCTGAGGAGCAGAATTTTTTTCGAGGAACTGATTAAAAAATATTGTCCGCTTTCGTCTTTAATAATCTTTCCTTCTAGTAATACTAATTTGCCGCAATTTTCTTTTAGTTGAGGAAAAGAAATTGTTGAGGCGGCCGGTACCGGTTGCCGGCCGGCAATTTTTATTTGTCCTACGGTTTTTATTTTTAGGCGCGGCAAGTTTCTAGTTGATGTTTTTTCGCCACGCACCGCCACTACGTCGCCTTTTTTGAGGGGCGGAAAAGTTTTGCGGTAGCTATAGATTTGCCATAAATCACGGCCGTTAGCGAGGTAGAAAAATTGCGTGCCAAATTCGCCGGGAGGACTGATAACTAGCCCGCGCACCTCAATGGTGAGGTTTTTGGCCAGGGCGCCAAGGGGGCAAAGGATGATAACTGCAATAAAAAATAAAGCTCTTTTCATAGAGCTTTATTTTAACAGGCAGTAATTAAATTTTTATTTCTTTTCTTTTAAAGTCTGGATAAATTTCTGTAAATCTTCGGGCATCGGTAAGGTGAAATCATGTTCTTCTCCCTCTAGTCCTTTGAATTTCAGATGGTCGGCAAATAGAAAAACACGATTGAGATCAATCTTCTGATTTTTGGCTTTGCTTTTTTTGTTGGCATAGAGTTTGTCGCCAATCAGGGGGTGATTGAAAGCGTAGAAGTGGACGCGGATTTGGTGAGTGCGGCCAGTTTTGATGCGGACCTTGACAAGCGTGGAGCCGGTGAATCTTTTGAGAACGGTAAATTGCGTCCAGGCATCTTTGGAGCTATCCAGAGCCTCTCTTAATCCCTGTTCACGGTTGTTGGGTTTTTTGTTAGTCAGCTTCTCTTCGCTGATGCGCGGCAGAGCGGCCATTTTATAACCCTTACTGGAACGTTTGATGGGGAAATCCAAAACTTCTTGATCGACATCAATCACTCCGAAGGCGAGGGCGGTATATTCTTTTTTGACGCGCCGTTCCTTGAATTGCTTTTTGAGGTATTCAAAACCCTCCTTGGTGCGGGCGACCACCATCAAGCCGCTCACCTCTTTGTCGAGGCGCTGAACGATGCCGGGGCGTTTTGGATCGTCGCCGGCTTCGGCAATTTCCGGGTAATCTTCCAAGAGAAAATCAATCAAAGTTTTTTCTTTGATTCCGGGACCGGAGTGAACGGTTAGACCGGCCGGTTTTTCGATTACGAGCCAGTCTTTGTTTTCTTCAATTAATTTATACATTTATTAGGGAGTTATCTTTTTTATTAAGAATGGTTTTTAAATCGTCTTTTTTGATGCCCTGAAAAAGGTAGAGGGCAAACAAGTAGACTAAGCCGCCGGCAACTATCAGAATAATAGTTCCCCAATTGGAATTGCGGAAAGGGCTAGGTATTAGAAAAAGGAATAAACCCATTACGGTGGAAGCCAATAATACTTTGGGCAAGATCTGCAAATCGGCCCGGAAAGAGCTGTAGCGGCGCACGTAATAAATTGCGGCGACGGCAATGGCCAACTCGCTGTAGACGGTGGCAACGGCGGCGCCATAATAGGAATAGCGCGGAATCAGCCATAAGTAAAGGGCTAGGGAGCTGAGACTGGTGAAAGCGTAGGCGCCGATAATCTTTTTTTGTTGGTCAATAGCAATAATAGCGTGAGTAAAGAGACAACTGACAAAAACCAGGGCGGCGGCGACGACTAATATTTGCAAAATTGAGCCAGCATTAGCAAAATCTTTTCCAGCCATAACGGAGATGATGCCACCCGCCAAAAATTGCCCGCCGATAATTATGGGGAAAATCGCAATAATCGTGAGATTCAAGGCTTTTTGCAGGACTTGGCGGTATTTGTTTCGATCACCAGACAGCCAGGCGGCACTGAGCACCGGAAGGACTAGGCCGGCAAAAATGAAAGGCAGCGAGCTAAGGACGTCAATGATTCGGTAGGCGGCGCCATATAAGCCGACCGCCTGTTCGCTTTTGAAGAGGGAGAGGATCAGCGTGTCGGCCTTGAGATAGATTAAATTGAAGATGATTGTGACCGCTAGCGGCCAGCTAGTCTTGAGGATTTGTTTCCAGAAGACAAAATCCCAGGCCGGACGAACGGAGGTTTTTTGGCCGGCAAAATAAAGATGAATCAGAAAGCTCACCAAAGCGGCCGCCACCAAGCCGCCCATGACGCCCGTCAAGCCAAGATTTTTCTGGATGCTTAGGATGACCGCCCCCAAGAAGACCAGGCGATTAGCGATTTCGGCCAGGGCCACATAAATTAGATTGAGTTTTTTTTGAAAAAAACCGACGAAGATTTGGTTGAGCAAAGGAAAAACAAAGGCCGCCGCACCAATTAAGACGGCGATTTTCACGTTCCAAGAATAAGGAAAGGCGAAAATTAAGGCGGGCGCTAGACCGACGAATAAAATGGCCAAGAAAATCCTGAGGCCGAAAAGATTGGTGATAATCTTTTTTTCGTCGGCCCCCGGAGCGCTTAAGAGGCGGGAAGTGACCAAGGTCAAACCGAAATCGGCGCAGATGGCGAAAATAGAAATGAAAGTAAAAGCGGTAGTGTATTCGCCAAAGCTAGCCGGGCCGAGGTAACGGGTCATGAGCATTAAGGCGGCCAGACTTAAAAAAGTCGCCAAGACCTTGCCGGCGACTTGAATGGCGGTGTTGTAGGCGATTTTTGCGGAAGTGTTCATGTGTGTTATAATAACTGATATTGCTATTATATCAAAATTTATGAAAAGTTTTCAATTAAAAAAAGTTTCCGTTTTTTTGGGCCTGCTTCTGATTTTTGGTTTCTTTAGTTCTCAGGCTTTGGCGGCTGGCGCCTGGGACGCTCAAATCGGTGCCCAAGGTAACAACAACATCGGTTCTTGGTTCGGCCAATCTTCGGGCACGCCAGACATCCGCATGACCGTGTTCAACCTGATTAATCTGGCCTTGTCTTTCTTGGCTATTATCTTTCTCGTTTTGACCGTGGTCGCTGGTTTTCTCTGGCTCACCTCTTCTGGCGATGCCAAAAAAGTGGAAACCGCCCAAGGCTACCTCAAGAATGCCATCACCGGCCTGGTTATTATCCTGGCGGCCAAGGCTTTAACGATCTTCTTGATCGCCCGCTTCGTTAATGCCACGGTTGGTTCCACTGCTATTCAGCTTTGACAAGCGTCTGGTCTCGTGCTAATATGATTTTATCAAAGCTAGTTGTCTCCACAATTAGCTTTTTCTATAATTTATCGGTTTTTACTCAATAAAAACCGCCAAAACTTAATATGTCTGAACTATCAAGCGCAATCAAACAGATTTGCGAAGAAAAAAACCTTGATTTTCAAACCGTCGTTTCCACGATTGAGCTCGCCCTAGCGGCTGCTTATCGCAAGGACTACGGGGAGAAAAATCAAAACATCCGCGTCGAATTTGATCCCACCACGGGGAAATCAAAGATTTTTGACGTCAAAACGGTCGTGGATAATCTTCCAGAAGAAGAAGAAAGAGAGATGCTAGAACGCCTGCGCGAACAGCAGGAAGGCATTCGCCACGTGGAAAAAGAAGAACGCCGCGAAGAGCTTGTTCATAATCCCGACGAGGAAGAAGTTAAAAAATTCAATCCGAAGACCGATATTCAAATTAAAGAGGCGATGATCATGAAACATGGCGCCGCGATTGGCGAAGAAATTGTGACCGAATTGCCGATTCCCGAAAGCTACGGCCGCATGGCCGCCCAAACTGCCAAGCAGGTGATCATTCAGAAATTACGTGAAGTGGAAAGAGAGATGATTCTTTCCGAATTCAAAGGCAAGGAAAAAGAAGTAGTTTCTGGTATTGTCCAGCGCCGCGAAGGCCGTTTCGTTTTGGTTGATCTCGGCAAGGCGGTTGGTATTTTACCAGCCGAAGAGCAGATTTTCAACGAACGCTATAATCCAGGCGAAAGAGTGAAGGTATACATTAAGGAAGTTCGCTCTGGCAACAAGGGCCCGGAAATTATCTTATCTCGCAAGTCCGAAGAAATTTTGAAAAAAGTTTTCTATTTGGAAATTCCGGAAATCGCCAACGGCTTGGTGGAAATCAAGGCGGTCGCGCGTGAAGCTGGCTCTCGTTCCAAGGTGGCCATTTGGACAGACGTGGAGAATGTGGACCCGGTGGGTTCTTGCGTCGGCCAAAGAGGCGCGCGCATCCAAACAATTATCCAGGAACTCGGTGGAGAAAAAGTGGATATCATTGAATACGATGAAAATCCAGAAAAATTTATCGCCAACGCTTTGGCGCCAGCAAAAATCATCAGCTTGGAGCTCAGCGAAGCCGATCACAAAGCGACCGTCAAGGTCAGCGCTGATAAGTTATCATTAGCTATTGGCAAGGCCGGGCAAAATGTCCGTTTGGCCGCTCATCTCACCAATTGGAAAATTGATATCATTGAAGCGACTGAAAACGGCGACGTCAAAGTGGTGACTAGTGAAGAAAACGGCGAAGTGGCCGTGGCCGAGGAAGTGATTGCCGAGGCAGAAAAAACTGAAGAAGTGGCCGCCGAGGTAGCCGCTCCTGAAGAAAAATAAATAACCTAGATAATCAAATATAATTATTAAAAAATTATGAACTCAATCTATCTGATTTTCGGAGCGGCAATCCTGGCCATTGTCTATGGCCTGGTTTCCATCCGCAGTATCTTCAAGCTCCCGGCCGGCAACGAGAAAATGCAAGAAATTGCTCGGGCCATTCAAGAGGGCGCCAAAGCTTTTTTGAATCGCCAGTATCGTTCTGTCGCCATCGTCGCGGCAATTTTATTCCTGATTCTCGGTCCAGTTTTGGGCTGGTTAACCGCTGTGGCCTTCTTGGCCGGCGCTTTCCTTTCGGCGCTTACTGGTTACATCGGCATGCACGTTAGCGTGCGCGCTAATGTGCGCACCACCGAAGCGGCCCGTGGCGGCCTGAAGAAGGCTTTAAATGTTGCTGTTAAAGGCGGCAGTGTCACTGGGATGCTCGTGGTTGGCCTAGCTCTTCTAGGCACCGCTGGCTTTTATTTTTTAACTCATGACCTGCACGCTTTAATCGGTTTCGGTTTCGGCGGCTCCCTGATCTCCATCTTCGCTCGTTTGGGTGGCGGTATCTACACCAAGGCGGCTGATGTTGGCGCGGATTTGGTGGGTAAAGTTGAAGCTAGTATCCCGGAAGATGATCCTCGCAATCCAGCGGTAATCGCTGACAATGTCGGTGACAATGTCGGTGACTGCGCAGGTATGGCGGCCGATTTGTTTGAAACCTATGCGGTGACTTCTATTGCAGCGATGGTTTTGGGTTCTCTGCTTTTTGTGGGTAGTGCCAACATTATTATTTTCCCGCTGATCATCGGCGCTCTTTCCATTATCGCTTCCATTATCGGTATCTTCTTCATTCGTTTAGGAAAAAGCGGCAACATCATGCGCGCTTTGTATAAAGGCTTAATCGCCGCTGGCTTGCTGTCCGCGATTGCTTTTTACCCGCTGACTAAAATGATGTTTTCCGACCCCGTTTTAGCCATGAACATCTATCTCGCTACTTTGATCGGTCTGGGTGTCACTGGCGCCTTGGTCTTTATTACTGAATACTACACCTCCACTGCTTTCTCGCCGGTAAAAAGTATTGCCGAAGCGAGCCGCACTGGTCATGGCACCAACGTCATTGCTGGCTTGGCGGTTTCCATGAAGTCCACCGCTTGGCCGGTAATTATTATTTGTCTCGCAATCTTTGGTTCTTATAGCTTGGCTGGCCTCTACGGCATCGCTGTCGCGGCCATGTCCATGCTTTCCATGGCGGGAATTATTGTGACCATTGACGCTTACGGTCCAATCACCGACAACGCTGGCGGTATCGCCGAAATGGCAGAACTAGGCGAAGACGTGAGAAACATCACCGATCCATTGGACGCCGTTGGCAACACCACCAAAGCCGTTACCAAGGGCTACGCCATTGGCTCTGCCGCTTTGGCGGCGCTCGTGCTGTTTGCTGATTTCACTTTCAAAATCAAAGCTCTCGGCGGCAGTGCAGAATTCATGATCAATAATCCTTATGTTTTAATTGGTTTGTTCTTGGGCGGCTTGCTTCCTTATTATTTTGGCTCGCTGGCGATGACCGCGGTCGGTAAAACTGCCGGTTCGGTCGTGGAAGATGTGCGCGCTCAGTTCAAAGAAAAACCAGGCATCATGAATAACACCGAAAAACCAGATTATGGCCGCACCGTGGACATCGTCACCAAGGCCGCTTTGAAAGCGATGATTTTCCCGGCTTTGATCCCGGTTGTTGTGCCAATCATCGTCGGTTTCGGTTTCGGTAAAGCTCATGGCGTGGAAGCGCTCGGCGGCTTGCTTGTCGGTTCCATCATTACTGGCATCTTCGTGGCCATTTCCATGACTTCCGGCGGCGGCGCCTGGGATAATGCCAAGAAATACATTGAACAAGGTTTCTTTGGCGGCAAAGGCTCCGACGCTCACAAGGCGGCGGTTACTGGCGACACCGTTGGTGATCCTTACAAAGACACCGCTGGCCCGGCCATCAACCCGATGATCAAAGTTTTGAACATTGTGGCTTTGTTGATTGTTGGCTTGCTGATGTAAGCTAAAAAAATAGAGTTTAGAAAAAGACCCGCCGAAAGGTGGGTCTTTTGCTTTGCAATTAATAATATTTAACAAAAATAGCGTCAAGGTGTAAAATAACAACTTAGAGTAACTTAATCTTAATCAAAAAATATGTTTAAATTTGAAAATCCCTTAAACA
>CAIMEI010000186.1 GCA_903839955.1 Candidatus Falkowiibacteriota bacterium
ATAAAAAGGCTCTTTCTTTACAAATCAACGATCTGCCTCTATACTATTAACACTGATTGATTGCGCGAGTTACCACCTCGCGGCCCCAGTGGACGAGAACGAAAGTTCTCCCAAAATCGCAGAGAAAAAACTAAAAGCGTTTCTGGTTTAACAAAAATCAGAAGAAGCTGGGTGGAACCGCGAGATTTCTTAAATCCCGTCCCGGCCAACAAGATAATCTTTTTTATCTTTTTGGCCAGGGCGGGTTTTTTAGGATAAAACAAAAACCTCCCCGGAAAGAGGAGATTTTTGAGAAAAGATATTTGTCTCGCACGGTTGCGATAATAAGCCCAGCATTGACCCTGATATAGTATCACATCTTGAATAAAAGTCAACCGATAAAAACGGCCTGACAGGTATAAATACCCGGCAGGTGGACCCGCGGGGAATTGAACCCCGGAGACTCAGATGTCAATGCCGAACTCGCAACCACGCCGGGCCTGCCTGCCGGCAGGCAGGCCCATAAAAACATAATTACATAAACACCTTAAATTTTTATTAAACGGAGAATAAAATAACCAAAATAATATGGAAAAACCAAAAAATAGCGTGGAAGTAAAACGCCACTCGCTCGCCCACCTAATGGCCGCGGCCATCAAGGAAGAATACCCGGAAGCCAAGCTGGCGATCGGACCAGCCATTGAAAATGGCTTCTATTATGATATTGATTTCGGCGATACCAAAATTTCCGATAGCGACCTGCCAAAAATCGAGAAGAGGATGATTAGTCTTATTAACAAAGGATTGACTTTCACTCGTGAAGAAAAAAATATTGACCAGGCCTTGAAGGAAATCGATCAAACGGCCGAGCCTTATAAATACGAATTGGTTTCCGACCTCAAAGACAAAGGCGAAACCATGGTCAGCTTTTACACGGTCGGTGCCTTCACCGATTTGTGCCGCGGCCCGCACTTAGAAAACACCAAAGAAATCGCGCCAAAAAGTTTCCGCCTGCAAAAACTCGCCGGCGCCTACTGGCGGGGCAGTGAAAAAAATAAAATGCTCACCCGCATCTACGGCCTGGCCTTTGATAATGCCGAGGAATTAAAAGCTTACGACACGATGATGCTCGAAGCGGAAAAACGCGACCACCGCAAGCTCGGCAAAGAACTGGATATTTTCATGACTCACGAATATGCGCCTGGCATGCCCTTCTTCTTGCCCAAGGGCATGATCATTCTTCAGGAGCTGATTAAGTTCGTCCGCGAAGAATCCTACGGTGAAGGCTACAAGGAAGTGCGCACGCCGCAACTGTTTAATGATGAACTGTGGAAAACTTCCGGCCACTGGGGCCACTATCAAGAAGACATGTTCTGCCTGCACCACGTTGAAGATAATATTGATATGGCCGTGAAGCCGATGAACTGCCCCGGCCACATGCTCGTTTTCAAGCGCGATATTCATTCCTACAAAGAGCTGCCCTTGCGCCTGGCCGAAACCACCACCTTGCACCGCAACGAAAAGTCCGGCACCTTGCACGGCCTAACCCGCGTCCGCGCTCTTTCTCAGGATGACTCCCACATCTTCGCCCGCCCCGATCAAATCCTGCAAGAAATCTCCGCCCTGCTCGCCAAGGTCAAAAAAATCTACCAAGTCTTCGGCTTGGAAATTGATGAAATTCATCTTTCCACCCGGCCCGAAAAATTCCTCGGCGAAAAAGCCGTTTGGGACGAAGCGGAGGCCAGCCTGAAAAAAGCCCTGGAGAACGCCGATTTAGCTTACCAAATCAACGAAGGCGACGGCGCTTTCTATGGTCCAAAAATTGACGTCAAAGTAAAAGACGCCATCGGCCGCCAATGGCAATTAGCCACTGTGCAATTGGACTACCAAATGCCGCTCCGTTTTGATCTCCATTATATTGATAGCGACGGCCAAGAAAAAACGCCGGTCGTTTTGCACCGCGCTTTGCTCGGCTCCATGGAAAGATTCTTAGGAATTATTATTGAACAGTTTTCCGGCGCCATGCCGCTTTGGCTCGCTCCGGTGCAAGTAAAATTATTACCAGTCGGTGAAAGCCACTTGGAATATTGCCGCCAGCTCGCCGGCGAAATGAAAAAATCCGGCTTGCGCGTGGAAATAGATGAAAGCGGCAACACGATCGGCAATAAAATCCGCGCCTGCGCCGCCCAAAAGATTCCTTATCAGCTCGTCATCGGCGACCAAGAAATTTCCTCGCCGAATTTGAGTATTCGCCGCCGCGGCAATCGCGATTCCCAGGAAATGGGCAAGGACGAATTCGTTAAAATGGCCAGTGAAAAAATCGCCAGCCGCTCCTTGGAACTATAGGCCGCCTTATGCTATAATTTAAGCGTAATAATTATCTATGAAAAAGCTGAAAAAACTTTGGCCTTTGTTTTTGTCGCTAGTTGTCGTGCTTGTTTTGGCCGTCATTGCCTTTAGCCAGCCATCGGTCATTCTCTTTTATAAGAACGATTGCCCGCACTGCCAAAAAGTGGAGGAATATCTCAAAGAACATCCCAGCAAAGTAAAATACCGTTTCTTGGAAGCCGTGGATAACCAGCAAAACTACGCTTTGCTAATCAAAAAAGCCAAGTCCTGCGGTTTATCCGAAGATAGTCTGGAGGCACCTTTTCTCTACGACGGACAGCACTGCCTCGTCGGCGACCAAGCGGTGATTGATTGGTTTAGCAAACAATAGAAATTATGAAAATTAAAGCAAAACAACTCGCCCTCGGCCTGCCGATTCTTCTTCTGCCCAGCATCACCCAAGCCGTTTGCCCGCTCTGTGTCATTGCGATTGGCGCCGGCCTGGGTTTGAGCGAATACTTCGGCATTGATGACACCCTTTCCGGCTCCTGGATCGGCGCCCTTTTGGTGGCTCTCATTTGGTGGAACATCAACTGGTTTGAGCAGAAAGGAATCTGGACCAAAAAACGCCAATTTCGTAACATCCTAACCATTTTAGCGTATTATTGTTTAGTAGTTATCCCCTTACTCTGGAAAGGATTGATCGGCAAAGCCGGCAACACTCTCTATGGGATCGATAAATTAGCCCTCGGCATGACTCTTGGAACACTAGTATTCATCCTGTCGGAAGTTTGGTATAATACCCTCAAGAAAAAGAACGGCGGCCATGCCCAATTCCCATTTCAGAAAGTGGTGAT
>CAIMEI010000187.1 GCA_903839955.1 Candidatus Falkowiibacteriota bacterium
GAGGAATTGGCCGAAGAGCTGCGCGGACTAAAAATAATCGCCGAACCATTCGGAATAATAAAATCCATTGGCGGCAAAGCTTGGTAGACACCCAGCAAATTACCCCGGACCACGCTGTCGTGAGTCTGGTCCTGATTCCAAGTAGAAAGTCCTGTATCAACAAACCCCGAAGGAGTCGGCTGGTAATTAGCGCCATTAGAAACGCCGTTCCCGCTGGCAACACCCGCAATTTGCAAAACATTGTTCGTGGTGCTCGCCGACAGCCCTGTTGGCAAGCCGGAAACGGTGTAAGTTATCTTGTGGTTCTGAGCGTTGAGCAGTTTTACGGCGCATTGATATTGGTCATGGATGCGCACGCTATCGTCGCACTGGTAGTCGAACACTGGCTTGTCCTGCTTGAGGGTGAGGGAAAAATCTTTGGAGGATTTGATGTAACTGGAATTTGTTAGGGTGACGCTAGCAGATAAAATTGTTTGCGGGCTGCTAGTGGAAACACCGGAAATATTTGCCAGTGACCCTGTGGTAACGGCTGGATTTTGAAAAATTTCCGCCTCAAAACGGCCGCGCACCACCCGGCTAAGTCTTAGGTTTAGGTTATTACTCATCGGGATAACCGCGCCAACTGCGATGGAATAGTGATGGCCATTAAATAATAAATCAAAATTTGGTGAGCCCGTATCAGCCACCGAATCGTCATTCAAATAGAAGGCGTAGTCCAATTTGTTGTTATTCAATAAAAATTCCGAATTTTCTGCTTCAATGCTGGGCTTGGACTTGCCGATGGCAATATTATCATCAATCTCCAAATGGCCGCCGTGGTTATCATCGATTTTTACGACAATCGGGAGGGTTCCAAGGCTCAAAGCTTTGGGGGAATAGATTTTCTTCTGTTGAGGATTATTGGTATCTATTAAAATTGGCGGGCTCTGAAAAGTGGCGGCAGGAGTATTGGCGGGGGTTGGGAAAGTCAAACTCCAAGTCAAGGGATTACCACCCGGATTAACTACTTTGATGTAGCCATTAAACGGCTGGTTTAATTCCCCCTGCAAATTAGTGGCCTCCAGTACTGGATCAAAAACCGAAGAAAGAGCCGTGTTTTTGACATTGCAGGCCTCGCCACTCAATAAACCGTCCACCGTATCATAGCCGTCGCCGGTTTCCATGGATGCGCACAGAGAATACAGCGCGCCGCTATTTTTGGATTGATAGGCCAGCACTAAACTATTATTCGGAAAACTCAAGGGATCGGTGGCGGCAGCAAATTTGTTTTGATTTTTATTCCAGCAGGTGGAAGTGGCGAAGCCCGGACAGCTTCCCAATTGATTAATCGGGTCAACCATGGAAGCGTCAATTCCTAGCTGGGGGCTAAAAGTATTTTTCCAACTCGGCCAAGTAGACATCGTTAAATGCGGCACATAGCTGCCGGAAGGCAAATCTGGGAAGCGGCCGTTAGTTGTCTGGTAGGTGTTCAAGGCGTCTTTGATTTCTGCCAAAATTGACAAGCGCTTGATATCGCGGGTAATTCTGGCTTTCAAGCTGGTACAGAAACCGACACCGAGGCAATCCGAATCGATCAAGCAAGAGGAGGTCGGCGCCACGGTCAAACCGCACTGCCCTTCTCCTTGTAAGTTGTTATTGAATTTCCAATTAGCAATAATTTTTCCCAAGGCATCGGTGGTGCCAGCCTGAGACTCTTGGTTATAGGAAATTAGATAAACATTGGTGTAGATTTTTTTGTTAACATCATCCACGTTGGTGGCGTTGACGTAAACTGTGCGGCCGTCGCGAATGGCTTCATAGCCATCAACGGTTAAAAACTGCGGCGAGCCGGAAAAATTTTGCGCCTTATACCAGCGCTCAATACTATAGTGCTCTGGATTAGGCATGATGCGGATGCCGATGGCGTCCAGACTGCTGGAAGTGGAGGTGGGAGTGGCTGGAGTATTACTGGGACAAGCGTTCGTTGTGAAAGATTGATCGTTGCCATAGCCAGTGCCGTATTGATTGGTCGCGTAACTGCGGCAATAAAAAGTGGTCCCGCAACTCAGTCCGCTAGCCGTAAAGGAAAAATTGGAATCGGTAACTGTCACGGGCCAGATTGAGCCATTACTGCCAGGCGTTGGCCCGCAGCGAAAACCCTCTTCGGTGATTTCATTCCCGGTTTTGTTAATAGTTCCCTTTAGGGTGGCTGATGTTTGATCAAGCACAACTGGCAAGCCGGTGCTTAACGTCGGCGCGCAAGCGACAAATGCTCGATCATCACCATATCCAGTCCCAGAATCATTGGTGGCCCAAGCGCGATAATGATAAGTATCGCCACAAGTGATACCACCGCTAATTGTCTCGGCAAAAAATGGGTTATCACCAAGAGCGCTGTGCTGCCCATAACTAACGGAGGTGCCAAAATCAAAGCCTTTGTCAGTAATAGCTGAACCACCCTGATTAACGAGACTGCCAGCTAACATAGGATGCACATCGTCGACGGAAGCCCCGGGGACTTCAGTGAAAACTGTCGGCAAATCAGCCGCCCGGCAATTAGCGCCAACTGACCAAAAAACTCCCAGAAGCAGGAACATCAGCCCGGCCGGAAATACCAGCGCAAAAAGTCGGTGGCGGCGGAGCGAAAATTGACGAAGTTTTTTTGGCTTCATATGATCCGAAAATAATTAGTTAAAATAATTATACCACAAATCAATTTTTACTGAAAAAATAATACTCTTTCAGCACGCTCGGAATGCAAGAGCCGCCAGTCGGACAGTTATTGCTCGTCGCCGTGCAGGTTATGGCGGAATCATTACTGCAAATCATCTCGCCGGTCGTGGTCGGGATTTGCCCTTCGGTTACTTCCGGCAAATCATCGTCCGTGCCCGGCCCGCCGGAATCGCGGCAATAATAGAAATCATAATTATAACTCATGGCGTTATAGCCGGTACCACTCAAGGCTGAGTCCTGCCAAGGGCTCCAGGTGCCATCAGGGTTAACGGAGGGCCAAGGATTAGCGCAAATAAAGACGAATAATTGCGAACTGGTTTTCTGGCCGTTGCCGCCGAAATAGGAATTATCGCTGGGCATTTTCACGGTCGCATACAGCAATGATTGAGCATCACTGGTGGAAGTGGAGACGGTCGCAATAATTTGATTTTGTGTATCAGTGCTATTAGCAATGGTGGAGGTGGCGATAATTGCTGGGTACTGCGAAGTGAAATTCCAAGTCCATTTGTATCCGTCGACCGGCATTAACCGCTGGTTGTCAACGCTCCAAGCCGAGGCCGTAAAGACTTTTTCTCGATCGCGGATGGAATCGAAGCTAGAGGTGCCGTAAGTATTGTCGGCGGGATTATCCACGGCCGTGGAGAATAGATAGTTGGTCGGACTTAATTTGGTGTAATCAATTTCGCAGATATCGCCTTTGGTGTGGAAATTACTGACAAAGGCGGGATAGGGTTGATCATTGATAGTGGTTGTGCTGGTTAGTTGGCCCTTGACGGTTGAATCTAGGCCGTAGTCAAAGCCAAGACCTTCGGCGTTAACCACGCCGTCGAAAGGCGAAGATGTGGCTTTGTTTCCCTTAATCAAAATCAAGTAATCCGCATTGCCATCCAAAACGGCTTTCGGCTTAATCGTTGCC
>CAIMEI010000188.1 GCA_903839955.1 Candidatus Falkowiibacteriota bacterium
GGCTATGGCTGCCCCGACGGTTTGGCCTGCAATCCTTATTACAAAGGCTTCGGCAAACAGGTCAACAGCGCTGCTCTGCAGTTTCTCGCCTACATCAATGAGCAAGAAAGGTACCCCTACAAAATGGGGCAAACTTGCACTTTTAATAATCCCTACGGCGCCATCAGCACCGCCACCATGACCGTCACCCCGCAAAACAAAGCCACTGCCGCCCTCTACGACTACACCCCGCACGTCTTCAACGGCAACTATAATTTCTTCAAGCTGTGGAAAAAATATTTCCCCAAAGGCAGTTTATCCTATTATCCAGACGGCACCTTATTGCAAGCCCAAGGAGACGCCGGCGTTTGGCTGATTCAAGACGGGAAAAAACGACCCTTCCTGAGTGAAGGCGCCCTCACTTCCCGCTTCAGCAAAAGCCAAATCGTCAACACCACTGAAGACGTGCTCAACAACTATCCCACCGGCAGCGGCATCAAATTCCCAAACTATTCCTTGGTCATGGACCCCAACAAAAACATTTTCCTGCTAGCGGACAACCAAAAGCGGCCGATCGCCAATATGGCCGCCTTCAAACAAATCGGCTTCAGCAAAGACGAAATTATTCCCGCCACCATCGACGATTTAAGCGGCTACCAAACCGGCACCACCATCACCGCCACGAGCAGTTACGCCACCGGCGCCATTTTGCAAGACAAAAAAACCGGCGCGCGCTTTTACGTAGAAAACAACACCAAATATCCCATCACCGACAAAGCCGTTCTGGACTATAAATTCAAGGGCCAAAAAATCATCAAGGTCTCCAGCAAAGAACTAGCCGGCTACAAAACCGGCAGCCAAGTCTTGTTCGGCGACGGCACCTTGCTCACTTCCCCCAGCTCACCCACGATTTACATGATCACCGGCGGCAAAAAACGGCCCTTCATTTCTAGCGACGTCTTCGTGCGCATGGGCTATAACATCGCCAACGTCATCACTGTCTCGCCGCAACTCCTCTACATTTACGACATGGGAACGCCGATTCAAATGAACAGCAACACTAACTAAGCAAAAATATGAAAATCACTTTCGCGGCCCTGGTGCCGCATTCACCCTTGTTAATTCCGGAAATCGCCAAAGAGAACTACCGCCTCATTGCCAAAACCGCCGCCGCCTACGACAAGTTGGGCGCGGAATTGCAGGCTGGCCAACCCGACACCATCATCATCATTACCCCGCACGCCAAAGCGCCGGGACATAATTTTTATTTTAATAGCGCCCCGGAAGTGGTCACTGATTTTTCCGAACTCGGCTTTCTCGCCAACGGCCGCAAATTTAAAAGCAATCTTTCCCTGATTCAAGAGTGCAAAGAAAAGCTGCGCCCCGAATTCCCTCTCCAGCTGCTCAGCGCCGAAAAACTGGACTACGCCTCCTCTATCCCTCTGCAGCTTTTAACCGAAGACAGCAACAAGCCGCAAATCATCCAGCTATCCTATTCCAGCGGCTCCTTGGAAGAGCAATGGCAATTCGGCCAAGCGCTCGGAAAAATCATCAGTGCGCGGACAGAAAAAGTCGCCGTGATTGCCTCGGGCGACCTGTCGCACCGCCTCAAAAAAAATTCCCCCGCCGGCTATTCTCCCAAAGGCGCCAAGTTCGACAACAAATTAATTGAAGTCCTCAATAGCGACGCACCCCTAGAAAACATTCTGAAAATGGACGAAAACCTCATCAAGAGCGCCGCCGAATGCGGTTTGAAATCAGTAGTGCTCGCCCTGGGAATCATGACCGGAGCAGAAACAC
>CAIMEI010000189.1 GCA_903839955.1 Candidatus Falkowiibacteriota bacterium
AATCTCCTGTCTTCCGGGCGCTTGGCTCGTGCCGCAATGGACTCCTATGTTAACGCCGAGCAGATGGGCGTCTATAATATTGAAAAAATTTTTGCTAAATAATTTATGACTAGCTGGGTATTAATCGCGACGGCCGCTTATTTGTTGTTGGCGATAGTGAATCTGACCGACAAATTCATGGTGGATAATGTGGTGAAGAGCAGCCGCCTCTATGTTTTTTTGGTTTGTTCTCTGGGGTCTTTAATTGTTTTAGCAGCGCCTTGGTTCTTGGTTTGGTCCGGTTGGTATATTTTTACCCTCAATATTGTTACTGGTGCGCTCTTCGCAGTGGCCCAGTATTTTTTGTATGAATCTTTGCGCTCTGGACCAGCTTCCAAATCAATTATTTTAATCGGCGGGTCCATTCCGGTGCTTACCTTTCTTTTTTCCTTGGCTTTTTTGGGCAGTCATTTTTCGGCGGCGCAAATAGTGGGCGGGATATTCCTGCTAGCCGGCATCTTTTTGGTCGCCTTTTTGCCGGTCAAACATCATTTGTGGGAAAAATTTTTGGTGCGGTTTAAAAAAGACTATAACACGGCGAATAATCTGAAATTTATTTTCCTCACCGCCTTCTTCTACACCGTCTTTTTCGTGCTCAGTAAATACTCTTATGAACAGCAGAGTTTCTGGAGCGCTTTTATTTGGATCCGCCTGGGATCGCTCGCTTTTGTCTTGTTAGCTTTGTCTTTTGCCGCCTGGCGCCGCGATGTTTTTGGCGCGCTTTTGAAGAAAAAGAAGAAAAGCAAACATCAGAACTGGAAAACGTCGGTTCTCTTCTTGTTTAATCAGGGTCTCGGCTCGCTCAGTTTTATTTTGCAGAACTATGCGATTTTTTTGGGGTCAGTGGCGGTGGTCAACGCTCTGCAGGGTATTCAGTATGGCGCCTTAATGCTTTTAGGGTTGGTATTCGCCCCGATTCTTCCCAAAAGCATGCGCGAGGATTTGTCTTTCCGCGTGCTAGCGCAGAAAATCTTGGCCATCCTGCTTATTAGTTTGGGATTTTATTTTATTATTTAGAATATGAAAAAAGCGACCAAAATAATTTTATTAATTGTTCTTGTTATTGCTCTTTTGGCTATTTATAGCCTAAAAATTGCCAAACATTTTCCCAGCCACATCGATTTAGCCAAACATCCCAAGGATTTTTTTGGCGTCACTTTTTCGATTCAATTTTGCAATGACCTGGGACTGGATTGGAAGGAAACCTATCAGGCAATGCTGATAGAACTAAAAGTTAAGCAAGTTAGAATTCCTGTTTATTGGGATGACCTGGAAAAGACGGAGGGAAATTATGATTTTTCCAATTACGATTATTTAATTTCCGAAGGAAAAAAACATGACGCCAAGTTCATTGTGGCAATGGGGCGCCGTGTGCCGCGTTGGCCGGAGTGCCATAGCCCGGCCTGGGCTAACACCAAGAGCGATATCGCCCAGCAGGTAGCGATTCTGAAAATGATTCAGGCAGTGGTTACGCACTATCAGAACGACCCGAGCGTGACCGATTGGCAGGTGGAGAATGAGCCATTCCTGGGAACCTTCGGTGTCTGTCCGCCTTTCGACGAAAATTTTCTCAAACAGGAAGTGGACGAGGTGCGGCGCTTGGATAAACGTAAGGTGATTATTACCGGCTCCGGCGAGCTTGGTTGGTGGAAAGAAGAAGCTTCCATCGGTGATTATTTCGGTACCACGCTTTATCGGGTAATTTACAGTCCATTTTTCGGCTTCATCCACTATCCAATCCCGCCAGATATTTTCTATACTTTAAAAGCCAAGCTTTTGGGAATCCCGAAAGAAAAGTTGATGGTAATTGAATTGCAAGCTGAGCCTTGGGTTCCGCAGGGCAACATGAATCAAATGAGCGAGCAGGAGATTAATAAATCAATGAGCGTTGATCAGTTCAGGGCCAACCTCCAGGATGCTATTAATTTGAACTTCAATAAAACCTACCTTTGGGGGGTGGAGTGGTGGTATTGGCAAAAAAAATACGGCGACCCGCAATACTGGCAGATCGCCTCAAACTTATTCAACTAAGCTTATTTTTCGCCAGTAATAATTTGAATAATTTTTTCACTTTCCAAATCAACCCAGTTTTTGAAAATCACGCGATTTTCCTGAAGCTGGGTTTTTTGTGCGGTGGAGATTTTTCCTAGGTCAAAGCGGTCCGACTGGATCGCGATGCCCGCTCTTTCGGCGTCTACGGCATTGCTCAACTGCTCATAATGATTAGCAGTTGGAACCATTAGGATATTTTTATCCAAATAAGCGGCTTCGCAAATTGATTCAAAGCCGGCAGTGCTAGCATAGTCGCTGCAGTCTCGGAGCGCTAGTGCGAAAGCCTGGTCGTTTAAAAGATGGAAATGTAAATTGGCGGGCAAGGCCGCTTGAGAATAATCATGGTCGCAGAAAGCCTCCACAACTGACTGGGGATTATTTTTACACCAATTAATAATTTCCCCACTGTAACCATGATTCAAAAGATAAACCAAGAAATAATTTTTATTTTCCGGGGACGCTTCAATTATTTCTTTTTTGATTAAGGGCGGGCAAACGAAAAGATT